>JBBKVN010000079.1:0-7086 GCA_037968455.1 Rhodoferax sp. | reverse complement strand
ATGGCTACCATTGACAGCCTATGAATGAACAACTTCAAAAAACAATGGAGCTCCTGACAGGCTACCTGTTGGGGTATGGCATGAATGTGGTGGGCGCAATCATCACCCTGATCGTCGGCTATTTGATCGCGGGTTGGCTGAGCCGCTTGGTGAGCCGGACGGTGCGGAAATCCGAAAGGATCGACCCGGTGTTTCACGCATTGCCAGGAAAAGTGGTGCGTGTCGGTGTGCTGGTGTTCACGCTGATTGCGGTTCTGAACCGTTTTGGCGTCGAGACCACCAGTCTGATTGCCCTTCTGGGCGCCGCCGGTTTGGCCATCGGCCTGGCATTGCAAGGCACGCTGAGCAATGTGGCCGCGGGTGTCATGTTGCTGTTTTTCCGCCCTTTCAACGTGGGCGATGCGGTTCGACTCAATGGCGAGGTGTATGTCATTGATGCCTTGGGCTTTTTCGTCTGCAAGGGACACCTGCCGGATGGCCCCGCGGTGTTTTTGCCCAACTCACAAATCTGGGGCAACACCATCATTAACCTGTCGGTGACCGATAAAGACATTCGCCGTCTTGACGAGGTCTATGGCATCGCCTACGGCGACGACATCAACACGGCCTTGGCTATTCTGCACAAGATTGCCGCGGACGAGCCGCGCGTGCTGAGCGATCCGGAGCCGCTGATCAAGGTTGAGGCGCTGGGCGACAACTCGGTCAACATCCTGTTTCGGGTCTGGACAGCCCGCGCCGATTGGTGGGCCACCAAGTTGGACTTGGTGCAGCGCTGCAAAGAGGGCCTTGAGCAAGGGGGGTGCTCCATCCCTTATCCACAGCGCGACGTGCATCTGCACCAAGTGGTCGCCAAAGCGGATCATTGACCCCCAGACGGCGCTGGCCGTGCCCGACGTGAATGCTTGATATCGGTCAATACCGGTGATACGCCCCTTGGTCAGAATGGACCTGACCAAGGGGAGGGTTTGCATGACCGGACTCAGCAGCGTCGAGGCCGGCGTTCGATTCCAACAACAGTGGATGAACCGAAAACAGCCCGCTACTCCGCGGGCTTTGGTGGTGCGATTGCTCACGCATTCCTGTGATCGACTGCACGCTTCGGTGGTGCAGGCAGTTGATGGTCTGACCGATGTCAGAACTCTCTGTGATGATGCCGATTGACCCCGCCGTCAAGTCCGGTTTGAGCGTGCAAGAGGCGGCGCAGCGCCTCCGACAAGATGGACCGAACGCTTTGCCCTCGGCTCAGCGCCGAAAGTGGCGCCATATCGCGCGCGAAACGCTGCAAGAACCCATGTTCATGTTGCTGCTGGCAGCTGGTACCTTGTATCTGTTGCTGGGAGATTTGCACGAGGGGCTGGTGTTGTTCGGGCTCGTGCTGGTGGTGTTGGCCATGACGCTGTATCAAGAGGGCAAGACCGAGCGAGCGTTGGATGCATTGCGGGATCTCAGCAGCCCGCGTGCGCTGGTGCTGCGAGACGGCCAGCCGCTGCGCATTGCTGGTCATGAGGTCGTGTGTGGCGACGTGTTGCTGCTGGCCGAGGGCGACCGGATTGCCGCCGACGCCGTGCTGCTCGATGGTAGCGAGGTGCGGGTCGATGAATCCCTCCTGACCGGGGAGGCCGTGCCAGTGGACAAAGGGCCCAGTGCTGATGCGGCCCTGTTCTCTGGCACGCTGTTGGTTCGCGGGCATGGGCGCGCCCGCGTGACGGCGACCGGTGAGCGCAGTGAGATTGGCCGCATCGGCCACGCGCTGGGCACCTTGGGCAACGAGCCCTCGCCTCTAAAGCAGCAGACAGCGCGCTTGTTGAAGGTGTTGGCACTGCTGGCATTGGCCGCCAGCGTGCTGCTGGTGCTGTCGCACGGCTGGAGCCGCGGTGACTGGATGGCGGCCCTGCTGGCCGGCATTGCCCTGGCCATGGCCATGTTGCCGCAGGAGTTCACGGTGGTTTTGACGGTGTTGCCGGCGTTGGGCGCCTGGCGGTTGTCGAAGAAAAATGTCCTGACCCGGCGCATTGCCGCCATCGAGACGCTGGGTGCCACCTCGGTCCTGTGCGTCGACAAAACCGGCACGCTCACCGAGAACCGAATGACGGTCGTTGAGCTGTATGCCCAAGACGGTGCTGCGGCGCCAGCCGAGTCCCTGGTGGTGGACTATGCCCATTCGAGCGAGCTGCCCGAGGCGTTTCACACCTTGGTGGAGTACAGCATTCTGGCCAGCGTGGCGGATCCGTTTGACCCGATGGAAAAAGCGTTTCATCGGCTGGGCCAGCACTTCCTGAAAGACACGGAGCACCTTCACCATGACTGGACCCTGAAGCAGGAGTACGGTCTCACGCCCGAGCTGCGCGCCATGTCGCATGTGTGGCGGGCCACCAAGGGCGATGCGCATGTGGTGGCCGCCAAGGGTGCACCCGAGGCCATTGTGGATTTGTGCCATTTGGAAGACGACGCGCAGGCACGCATTGCCCGCGCGGTGGAGGCCATGGCGGCCAAGGGCTTGCGGGTGTTGGGGGTGGCGCAGGCTCGTTTTGTGGGTGAGCAGTGGCCAGAAATTGAGCATGACTTTGATTTCGAGTTCATTGGTCTGCTGGGCTTGGCCGACCCTTTGCGACCCGAGATTGCCGCGGCCGTGGCGCAATGCCACAGCGCCGGTATTCGTGTGTTGATGATCACCGGGGACTACCCGGCCACCGCGCGTGCCATCGCGGCCGATGCGGGCCTGGTCACTGCTGGGGCTGCTTTGGAAGGTGTGTTGACCGGTGAGGAACTGGCCACCTTGAGCGATGCCGCCCTGCAGGCGCGTCTCCAAACTGTGATCGTGTGTGCCCGCATCGCGCCGGCACAAAAGCTGCGCATTGTGCAAGCCCTTCAGGCCACAGGCGAGCGGGTGGCAATGACCGGCGACGGGGTTAATGATGCCCCGGCCCTGAAGGCGGCCCATGTGGGCGTGGCCATGGGCGGGCGCGGCACGGATGTGGCGCGTGAGGCCGCGTCTCTGGTGCTGCTGGACGACAACTTCGCCTCCATCGTGGGGGCCATTCGACTGGGGCGGCGTATTTTTGACAATCTGCGCAAGTCCATGTCCTACATCCTGGCCGTGCACGTGCCGATTGCGGGCATGGCCTTGTTGCCAGTCCTGTTGGGTTGGCCCACGGTGCTTTTTCCTCTGCACATTGCGTTTTTAGAGCTGGTGATCGACCCCGCTTGTTCCATGGTGTTTGAAAACGAACCCACCGAGGGCGATGTGATGCAACGCCCACCGCGTGATGCCCAGGCCCCCTTGTTTGGCGGTGCTGCATTGGGTCTGGCCTTGCTCCAGGGGATTGGGGTGTTGTTGGTCGTGCTGGGCGCTTACGCCTGGGCCGCCGAGGCCATGACTGAGGGCCAAGCACGTGCCTTTGCCTTCGTCACGCTGGTTATCTCCAATCTGGCGCTGATTCTGTCCAATCGTTCTCGGGCCCGCTCTTTGTGGTCCTCTCTGTGGGTCCCCAATCGGACGTTATGGGTAGTGATTGGTGCGACGCTCGCCATGCTCGGCTTGGTGGTTTACTGGCCAGTGGCCGCCGCTTTGTTTGTCTTTGAGCCGCTGGCGTGGGGGGCCCTGGGCACCGCGTTGTTGCTGGGGCTGGCCAGTGTGTTCTGGTTTGAAGCGATTAAATTCAGCCGGCGCAACTCGTCTTGATTACAGCGTGCGCGTGGCCAGCGCCTTGATTTCCTTGCGGACCTTCTCCAAGCTGACCTTCACCTTGATGTTTTCGGCGTTGATCGGCGCCTGAATGGCGAACTGGGCGGCGCCCGTGTCGCGAGGCACGTATTTGCGTAGCGGAATGCCGTTGGGCTGGATGATGGTCAGCACCTGCGGGGTGTTGGCTCGCAGGCCGCGGGCCATGGCCACAGCCGTTTCCCCATTGACCAGCTCGACATACGTGCCTGGTGGGTAAAAGCCAATGGCTGTGGTCATGGCAGAGCCCAGTCGCTTGGCGTCGTCGGCGGCGTTCAGAAACAAGGCCTTGGCCGCGCCCAATGGCGAGATCGCCTGGCGCGTTTTGCGCGGCGCCATCTTGGCCACAAAGCTGTCAGCCGTGCACAAAATACGATGACTCAAGGACTCTTTGACTTGGCCAGACTTGGCGTCCTGCTCATGGTGCCAGCGCACGATGTCGAGTTGGTCTTCATCCAGCAGGCCAAACGCCCGCAGGATATCCAGGCTGCGCTGCGGGTGTTCCTTGATCAACTTGCGCTGCGCCTCGTTGGGCGGAGTGCACTGGCTGGCCAGGCTGTCTTGGTCGCGTGCCATGCCAATGTTCATGATCAGTGCCGAGCGGAACAACATCTGCCGGTTGGCAAGCGGCATGTCCAGCTTTTCAGCCGTTAGCTCACAGACTACGGCATAGAGTACGGGGTGGGTGGCGCAATAGCCCAGCGACAGGTCGGGCAGCGCTTGAAACAGGGTGAACAGGCATTCGTCGGGCTCGCTGGCCAGCAACTCACGGGCACGTTTTTCAATGCCTTCGAGCCGTTCCAGCGCGTTCAACGTGGCCTCGCCTTGGTAGAGCATGCCGCGCAGCAGTTCCTGCAAGTCCAGCCATCCCCCTTGCACCTCTTTGCCCACGACGTAGTCAAGTTCCTCGATCACGGCGGGCAGCCGGGAGCGCGCAATGGTCTCAACGGAGGCGCCGTCACGCAGCATTTGGCGAATCACCCGCTCGTGGCTGCGCTGCCAGGCCCGGGCGTCGGCCTCGGTGGTGCTGGCTTGGTGAACGCGCAGCAGGTTTTTGTCGGCGTCGGAGTCAATGCATTGCCCGCGCTTGAGCAACAAGCGTCCGTCAGGCGCCCACACGTCCACGGGAATCGTCTGGTTCAGAGCCAGCAACTCGACGGTGATGGGGATGTATTCCATCAGTCGGACACGACCACAGGCACGCGCAGGGCCAGGCCGCACATCAACTCATAACCCACGGTGCCAGCGCAGGCTGCCACTTCGTCAATACACAGCACAGTGCCATTGGCCGCGCGGCCCCACAAGGTGACATCGCTGCCAAAGCCGGCGCTTACGCCGGCCTGTGTGAGGGGGCCAAGGTCCACGGTGAGCATGTCCATGCTGACCCGGCCGACGGTTCGGGTGCGCACGCCATTGACCAGCACCGGCGTGCCAGTGGGGCAAATGCGGGGGTAGCCGTCGGCGTAACCGCAGGCCACCACCCCAATGCGCATGGCGTGTGTGGCCGTGAAGGTGGAGCCGTACCCCACGCTGTCACCCGGCTGCAGGTCCTGGGTTGCTATGATTTTTGCACTGAGTGTCATGCCCGGCTGCAAGCCCCAGTGAGCGGCGTTGTGCTCGGGGTGGTCGGGCGAGCTGCCGTACACGGCAATGCCGGGGCGAACCCAGTCGGACGCGACCAGCGTGTCCGGGTGCGCGCTGGCCTGCGCGGCGCTGATGGGGAAGCGCAGGGTGGCGGCGCTGTTGCTCACCGTGCGCTCGCCGGGCAAGTCGCGGGTGACGCTGGCAAAGGTCGCCATCTGGGCTGCGACACCGGTCGCACCATCGGCGTCACTGAAATGAGTCATGAGCGAGATTTCGTCTACCTGGGGCAGGGCGTTGAGCCGCGTCCATGCCGAGCGGTATCGCTGCGGCGTGAAGCCCAACCGGTTCATGCCCGAGTTCATCTTGAGGAACACCCGGTGTGGCACATTGGTTTTGTGGGTGGCGAGCATGTCCACTTGTTCGTCGCAGTGCACGGTGTGCCACAGGTCCAGGCGCGAACACAGCTCCAGGTCGCGCAACTCAAACACGCCTTCCAGCAGCAAAATCGGGCCGCGCCAGCCCAGGGCCCGCACGCGCCGGGCCTCTTCCAGGTCCAGCAGGCCAAAGCCGTCGGCGCCGCGCAAGCCCTCAAACGCGCGTTCGATGCCATGGCCGTAGGCGTTGGCCTTGACGATGGCCCACACGCGGGCGTCCGGCGCGGCCTGTCGGGCACGCCCCAAATTGTGGCGAAGCCCTTCAGGATGGATGGTGGCAAGAATGGGGCGTGGCATGGCACTTGTAATGATTTGAAAGAGACGCAGGATTTTGACACTGGGCGGCGTGCTATAAACCCCCACCGTTCGGAGCATCACAATAACACCTACCGTGTCAGAGCAACTGATGCGCGACTTGAGACAATGAAACGCGGCTTTTACACCATCATGTCGGCGCAGTTCTTCAGCTCGCTGGCCGACAACGCCTTGTTCGTGGCCGCTGTCCAATTGCTCCGGGGAACCCACTCTCCTGAGTGGCAGCAAGCGGCATTGGTGCCCATGTTTGCCCTGTTTTACGTTATTTTGGCGCCTTTTGTCGGCGCTTACGCGGACTCCAAGCCCAAAGGGCAGGTCATGTTGATGAGTAATTTCATTAAGGTGATTGGTTGTCTGATGATGCTGTTTGGCTCCCACCCGCTCATGGCTTATGCGATTGTGGGCCTGGGGGCTGCGGCCTATTCCCCGGCCAAATACGGCATCCTGACCGAGCTGCTACCCGCCTCCCAGCTCGTCAAGGCCAACGGCTGGATCGAAGGGCTGACCATTGCCTCCATTATTTTGGGCGTGTTGCTGGGGGGGCAACTGGTGGGGCCCGTCGCCTCAAGCTGGTTGTTGTCCTTTGATTTCCCCCTGATCTCCACGGGAATCGATACACCGTCCGAGGCCGCCATTTCGGTGCTCATCTTTATCTACCTGCTGGCGGCCTGGTTCAATACCCACATTCCGCTGACCGGCGTGGAGATGCGACCCATGCCCAAGCGCATCACCACCTTGCTGCCGGACTTCTGGCGCTGCAACCTGCGCCTGTGGCGCGACAAGCTGGGTCAAATTTCATTGGCGGCCACTACTTTGATCTGGGGCGTGGCGGGTAATTTGCGCTTTATCGTGTTGGCTTGGGCATCGGTGGCCCTGGGGTATTCGGTGACGCAGGCCTCGGCCCTGCAAGGAGTGGTTGCTATTGGCATGGCCGTGGGCGCCGTCGTTGCCTCCATGCGAATGCGTCTTGAAGACGGTCCGCGGGTGATCACTCTGGGCATTGTCATGGGCCTGTTAATCATCATGCTGATC
>JBBKVN010000078.1:0-2962 GCA_037968455.1 Rhodoferax sp. | reverse complement strand
GTCTGGCGCTGCTGGTCATTATCATGGGCGGTATTTACGGCGGCATCTTCACTCCCACCGAAGCCGCTGCGGTGTCTGCCGTGTACGCCATGGTGATTGCCGTGTTTGTGTACAAGGACTTGGGCCTCAAAGACCTGCCCCATGTGTTCCTCGAATCGGCCAAAACCACGGTCATGCTGATGTTCATCGTGGCCAATGCCTTGTTGTTTGCCCACGTGCTGACGACAGAGCGCATTCCGCAAATGATTGCCGAGCAGATCATGGCTGTGGGCATGTCGCCCTGGATGTTCCTGGCCGTCGTGAACGTGATCTTGCTGATCGCTGGCAACTTCATGGAGCCTACCGGCATCATCTTGATTTTGGCGCCGATTCTGTTCCCCATCGCCACGCAACTGGGCATTGACCCCATTCACTTGGGCGTGATCATGGTGGTGAACATGGAGATCGGCATGGTGACACCACCGGTGGGACTGAACCTCTTTGTGACGGCCGGGGTGACCGGCATGAACCTGGTTCAGGTCACGAAGGCAGCGCTGCCTTGGCTGATGGTGCTGCTAGTGTTCCTGGTCATCATCACCTATGTGCCTATCATCAGTCTGGGCTTGCCTGACTTGATGTTTGGTAAAGCATAAAACGGCCTTAAAACCGCCCTAAAGCCGGACCCCTGTAAAAGGGCGTCCGGCTTTTTTTTCATCTGCAAAGGATTGCTTGTGTCCCCCCGACGCCGGCCGACGCCCAGTTGCGCATTGGGGGTCCCTCCGGCTTCACGGTGCCGTCGCGGCCAAGGTGAGAGAAACCACCCAGGGCCCCATCTCTACCATGGCGCGGCAAACGCCGAGGGTGGTGTTCTGGGACAAAAGATTGAACTAATTTCGGTCGATGACACGATTGACCCAAGCTCACGGCAGCGCTGGCGCGCAAATTCATCACCCGAACCGCGGTGCTGACGACCGACTACACCTTTAGCGCGGACGGCGCAGCCGGGACCAAAGCCGGGTTTTCTACCGTCAAGCAAGTGCCGATGATGTTCGAGAAATTCCCCCGCGACAACCCTGATTTCAGCGTCATCATTCCCAGAGTGGTGACCGCCAATGCGCAGGCGGTGGCCGTCATTGGCTCGCCCAACAACACCGACAAAGCATTGAAGCGCTTCGCGCCGCCATATTCGGCGCCCAGGTCGTGACCTTGTCCAACAACGCCTCCGATGGGTTTATCAAACTACTGGGCGACAACGCCCGCTGCGTGATCGTGACCCAGGTTTTCCCTTACGAGGGCTCCATCAAGCACGCGATGATTCGCGAATTACGGGATCTCGCCAAAGCCAGGGGCATGGACGATGTGACTCCTGCCATGCTGGAGGGTTTTGCCGCCGCCAAGGTGTTGGTTGAAGGCCTGCGCCGTGCTGGCCCGGACCCGACTCGGCATGGTTTGCGTGATGCACCGGAGAGATGGACAACTACACGCTGGGCGGAATCTCCTTCAGTGACAACGCCAGCAACCACACCGGACTCGACTTGGCCGACATCTCCGTCGTCAACGCTGATGGGAAATTTCTTCACTAGGCGGCAGACCCGTCAATCCCGCCGTTGACCGGGATCGGTCGTGAATGCAGGTGAAATCGGGTGAGCCTTTGGCGTCACCGGAATCTTGATCAAGGTGAGATACTTTTCCCCCGACGGCTGAACGGGCTGTTTATCATGGCGCGACGGCGGCCCAACAGGCCGTCGCCTTCACGATCCCTGCGTTGAGAGAGAAAGCGGACTTATGAAACATCTCAGTGGTATTGACTCTGCGTTCCTGCATTTGGAGTCGCCTGAAATGCCGATGCATATCGGCTCGCTCAACGTTCTGGATTTGCCAGACGGGTACAACGGTGATTTCTTTGAAGACACCCAGGCCCACATTCGGGAGCGCATGCACATGGCGGAGGTATTTACCCGCAAACTGGCGCTGATGCCCCTGGATCTGTCCAACCCGGTCTGGGTGGACGACGAGGACATTGACCTTGATTACCACATCCGCCGCGTGACGCTGCCCAAGCCCGGCAGCAATCGCCAGTTGCAACAGTATGTGGCACGGCTGCACTCCAGCCTGCTGGACCGCAGCCGCCCCTTGTGGGAGTTTTTTGTCATCGACGGGCTCAAGAGCGGGCAAGTGGCGCTGTACAGCAAGGTACACCACGCGGGCATCGACGGCCAGGCCGGCGTGGCGGTGGCCAAAGCCATCTTTGATCTGGCGCCGACGGGGCGGCACATCAAGCCGCCCCGGCCCCGCGCCCGCCGCAATCAGTACCAACTGGGCACAGCGGAGCTATTGGGTGCGGCGGTGCGCAACACGGTGAACCAGACAGTGGCGCTGGTCAAGTCTTTGCCTTTGATGGCTGGTGCCGTGAAAACGGTGTTCATCCCCCCCAAGGACGACAAGGGCAAACGCCATTGGTCCATGCCCAAGGGTTTTCAAATCTTCGCGCCCAAAACATCCTTAAACGTGGCGATTACCAACCAGCGCACATTTGCCGGGCGCACCGTGCCCCTGGCCGAGGTCAAGCAGATTGCCAAAGGCCTTGGCGTGTCACTGAACGATGTGGTCATGGCCACCACGGCCGGTGCCTTACGCACCTATTTGATGGAGAACAACGAGTTACCCGCCAAACCCCTGGTGGCCGCCGTGCCCGTGAGTCTTCGCCAGGAAGGCGACTCCTCCGCCAACAACCAGGTGAGCATGGTCACCATGGGCCTGGCGACCCACATTCGCGACCCGCTGGAGCGACTCCAGGCCATCAGCGCATCATCGGCCAAGACCAAAGAGACCATGGGGCGCTTCAAGTCCGTGATTCCCACCGATTTCCCGCTGCTGGCCGCGCCGTGGTTGATGTCGGCCGTGGCCTCACTGTTCAGCCGCTCCCGCCTGGCCAACGTCATGCCACCACTGGCCAACGTCGTGATCTCCAATGTGGCCGGCA
>JBBKVN010000077.1:0-12303 GCA_037968455.1 Rhodoferax sp. | reverse complement strand
CCAGTCAACGCAGCCACTTCACGAGCAACGCCAAATACGCTTAGACAGTGAGCCAAATTTGGGGTGAGCTTTAGTGTGAACAGCGTGTCGTCAAGGTTCAAGTGAACTCGAATGTCCTGCCCTGGAGGCGCGCTGGCGTCAAGCTCTAGCAAGCCGCCTTGATCGTCAGACAGCTTCAATTCCCGAGCCGAGCACAACATGCCCTGACTCTCTACGCCGCGAAGGTTGCCAACCTTGATCAGGAACGGTTTTCCATCATCCCCCGGCGGTAGCTCTGCGCCAACCATTGCACAGGGAACCTTGATGCCAACGCGGGCGTTGGGCGCACCGCAAACGATGTCCAGCAACTCAGCGCGACCTACGTCGACTTTGCAAACACGCAACCTATCAGCATTTGGGTGCTGCGTTGCCTCCTTGATTTCTCCAACTACGATATTCGAAAAAGGAGGTGCTACAGGCTTGAGATCCTCGACCTCTAACCCCGCCATCGTCAGGGTGTCGGCCAATTGCTGAGTTGAAAGTGGCGGGTTGCAAAACTCACGGAGCCAGGATTCAGGAAATTGCATATTCTTCTATCAATTCGGAAAATTGGCTACACAGCGACACGAATTGCTCTGCATAGCCTTCTAAAAGGTTGAGGTCCCGGATGGCAGGCCTCAAGAATCAAATTACTGAAATTGCGACAAAAATCGAACGTCGCCGTCGAAAAATAAGCGCAGGTCATTCACCCCGTAGCGCAACATAGTCAATCGATCTGGCCCCATTCCAAACGCAAAGCCGATGTATCGCTCAGGATCCAAGCCCATGTTCCGAATGACATTGGGGTGTACTTGCCCTGACCCGGCAACCTCCAGCCACCGACCGGCCAATGGACCGCTAGGAAACTGAATATCGATCTCCGCGCTCGGCTCAGTAAATGGGAAGAAACTGGGGCGGAAACGCAAAACCAAGTCATCTGACTCAAAAAAGGTTCGGCAAAAATCCGTGAACACAAACTTCAAGTCCTTGAAGCTGACATTTTCACCAACCCATAGGCCTTCACACTGGTGAAACATGGGTGAATGCGTGGCGTCGCTGTCGACTCGGTAGGTTCGGCCCGGTGCGATAACCCTAATTTCTGGCATGGCGCCGGAAAACAGTACATCTGCTTTGCTCGTCTCACCAGCCAGCGAGCGGTGATGTTTGACGTGTTGAACAGCGTGGCGAATCTGCATTGGACTGGTATGCGTGCGCAGCAGATTTGGGGCTGCGGCCGATCCACCTTCGACGTAAAACGTATCGTGCATGGATCGAGCGGGGTGGTCCTCGGGCGTGTTTAACGCGGTAAAGTTGAACCAGTCAGACTCAATCTCTGGACCTTGAGCGACATCGAAACCCATTGAGCCAAAGATTGCCTCAATGCGCTCCAAAGTAAGCGAAACGGGATGCAAGCCACCCGCCCCCCGCTGACGACCAGGCAGCGAAACATCAAATGCCTCGGCCTGAAGCTGCGCTTGCAGCTCCGCTTCTGCCAAAGCTTGGCGCCGCTGAGTCAACGCAGCTTCAATGGCCTGCTTGGCAATGTTAATGGCGGCTCCGCGTGATTTTTTTTCTTCAACCGCCAGAGCTGCCATGCCCTTCATTAGCTCAGTGATGCGGCCGGTTTTGCCAAGAAACAAGGCCTTCGCATTCTCCAAATCGGCCGGTGTCACGGCCTGAGAAAAGGCTGCCTTGGCATTGTCAACAACGGTGTTCAACTCGTTCATAAACTCTTTTTTCAATGGAAAAGGGGCTAGCGCTTTTGCAAGCGCTAGCCCCTGTTTCTGGTGAATGACACGCTATCACCTAGACAGCATATCAACGCGAACTCAAGCAGCCAGCTTTGCCTTGACTTGCTCCACGATGCCAGCAAAAGCTGCCATGTCATGAATAGCGATATCGGAAAGAACCTTACGGTCAATCTCGATATTCGCCTTCTTCAGTCCATTGGCGAACTGGCTGTATGTCATGCCACACTGACGAGCAGCGGCATTAATACGGGCAATCCACAACTGACGGAATACACGTTTTTTCGTACGACGGTCACGGTAGGCGTATTGCCCAGCCTTCATTACCGCTTGTTTAGCGACACGGAAGACATTACCGCGGCGACCGCGAAAACCTTTTGCAAGGGCTAGAACTTTTTTATGGCGGGCGCGAGCCGTTACACCACGTTTGACGCGAGGCATTGAATTACTCCTTGTTCGTCGTTAATTAAATACCACGGCCTGGCAGCATCTGTGACATGCGGCCCATATCGGACTCATGAACAGATGTTGAACCACGCAATTGGCGTTTATTTTTAGTGGTCTTCTTGGTCAGAATGTGACGTTTGAAGGCTTGACCGCGTTTGACGGTGCCACCTGGACGGACGCGGAAGCGTTTTTTCGCCGCGCTCTTAGTCTTCATTTTGGGCATATTCATGCTCCTTTTACATTGTGCTCGTGAGGCGTCTACAAACAATTTGCAGCCTTGTTGGCCCCGAGCCACTTTTAAGGTGCAATCTTTCGACTACTTACCTTTAACCAGTGCAACGAATCGCACTGATTGAATCAGGAGCCTAAACTCCCGACAATTGCGCACACTGGATTCATTCCAGTGAAACACAAAAATTACGGATTCGCCAACGGAGTGCTGTCAGCTCCCGCTTTTACTGCGGGCTTTTTACGTCCAGGTGCAATCATCATGATCATCTGGCGCCCTTCGAGCTTTGGAAATTGCTCGACAACGATCAGGTCAGCCAAATCACTGCGAATACGGTTTAGCAATGCCATGCCAATTTCTTGGTGGGTAATCTCCCGGCCCCGGTATCGCAAAGTGATCTTGCACTTGTCACCGTCTGCCAAGAAGCGCTTGATATTGCGCATCTTAATGTTGTAGTCACCATCATCGGTTCCGGGACGGAACTTAACTTCTTTAATCTCTATAACCGTCTGCTTGGCTTTGGCCTCAGCCGCCTTTTTCTGCTCTTGGTACTTGAACTTGCCATAGTCCATCAAGCGACAGACTGGAGGATTTGCCGTAGCCGCAATCTCAACAAGGTCAACGTCCAATTCACCTGCCATGCGCAAGGCATCCATCAGGCTGACGACACCCAACGGCTCGTTCTCAACTCCAGATAGTCGAACTTCTGGAGCCATGATTTCACGGTTCAGGCGGTGTTTGCGTTCTTCGCGGTGACGACGGTCACGAAATTCAGTAGCGATGGCTCAATCCTTCACAATTACAGCTATCAAAACGATAGCCAAACCCATTCTGGTGACGCAAAACTGGCATCGAGCTTTAGGCAGATGCACTCACAGTTTTTTGAGTGATGTCCCGCCCAATCAACTGAATGAAGGAGTCAATAGACATCACACCGAGGTCTTGACCACCTCGGGCGCGCACAGCAACGGTTCCCGCGGCCTTTTCCTTATCACCAATAACAAGGATATATGGCAGCTTCTGCATTGAATGCTCCCGTATTTTATACGTAATCTTTTCATTACGTAAATCAGCTATCACCCGCAGGTCTTGATTTGGCAATGACTTTTTGAGTTTTTCGACAATTTCCCCACAATATCCCGCTTGCGCATCGGTGATGTTCAGCACTGCAACCTGAACGGGAGCCAACCAGGCGGGCAATGCGCCAGCACTCTCTTCAATCAAAATCCCAATGAAGCGCTCAAGACTTCCCACGATCGCCCGATGGAGCATGACTGGACGATGACGGGCACCGTCTTCACCGACGTATTCCGCCTCCAACCGCTCCGGCAAGTTGGGGTCAATTTGGATCGTGCCACATTGCCACTCCCGTCCCAATGCGTCCTTCAACGCATATTCGAGCTTAGGCGCATAAAACGCACCCTCCCCCTCAGAAACTTGAAATTCGCAGCCTGATCTACGCAGGCTCTCTTTTAAGATTTCCTCCGTCCGGTCCCAATACTCATCGGATCCAATCCGCTTTTCTGGACGCGTAGCCACCTTGTAGATAATTTTGGTGAATCCAAAGTCTTTGTACACTTTTTGCAAAAGTGCGGTAAAGGCGATGCACTCATCCAGAATTTGATCTTCTGTGCAGAAAATATGACCATCATCCTGGGTAAAGCCACGCACGCGCATGATGCCGTGCAAGCCACCCGAAGGCTCGTTGCGATGGCAGTTTCCAAACTCACCATATCGGAGAGGCAAATCCCGGTAGCTCTTGATGCCCTGCTTGTAGATCAAAATGTGCCCAGGGCAATTCATCGGCTTCAGAGCGTACTCGCGCTTTTCGGACTCCGTGACAAACATGTTTTCACGGTATTTGTCCCAATGCCCGGTCTTCTCCCACAACCCTTTGTCAATGATTTGTGGGCCCTTGACCTCTTGATACCCATTGTCTCGGTAAACCTGTCGCAGGTATTGCTCAACACCCTGCCACAAAGTCCAACCTTTGGGATGCCAGAAAACCAGGCCTGGTGCATGGTCATCAATATGAAACAAGTCGAGCTCACGCCCTAATTTGCGGTGGTCGCGCTTCTCGGCTTCTTCCAGCATTTTCAAATGCTGCTGCAAGTCATCTTTTGTTGCCCAAGCAGTGCCGTAAATCCTCTGGAGCATCTCATTGCGATGATCGCCACGCCAGTAGGCTCCCGCAAGCTTCATCAACTTGAAAAACTTGAGCTTTCCCGTACTAGGCACGTGCGGCCCACGGCACAGATCCTCAAAGTCGCCCTCCCGGTACAACGACACATCTTCGTTGGCAGGGATGCTGGCAATGATCTCGGCCTTGTAATGCTCACCCAGTCCCTTGAAATAGGCAACCGCCTCATCACGCGGCAACACGCGACGTGTTACCAACTCGTCTTTCGTTGCCAACTCAACCATCTTCTTTTCAATAGCGATCAAATCTTCAGGCGTGAACGGACGCTTGTAGGAAAAGTCGTAGAAAAAACCGTGCTCAATGACCGGGCCAATCGTGACCTGTGCGTCAGGAAATAGCGACTTGACAGCATATGCCAGCAGGTGTGCTGTTGAGTGGCGAATGACCTCCAAGCCGTCGGCGTCTTTTGCCGTAATGATCGACAACGGACTGTCTTTTTCAATCAGATGACTGGTGTCCACGACCGTGCCATTCACTTTCCCCGCCAACGCCGCTTTGGCCAAACCCGCGCCAATGGATGAGGCGACCTCAGCCACAGTGACTGGGCCAGGGTAGTCACGCTTTGAGCCATCAGGGAGAGTAATTTGAATCATATGGAGTACTTGGGGGAGTTTGTGGCAAAGAAAAAGCGCGGAGGTTCCGCGCTTTACTATATTTTTTGTAGCAACCTGCGCCTACGGCGCGCGGACTAACGGCCTATAAGCATTCGCAGGAAGGTAAGGTAGTTCGCGGTGTCATAACCAAGTGCCTTTCTCGCTCTTATTTCAAAAACAATGGCCCAGTTTAACAAAAAAGGGCTTGCGCCACCCTGTGTCGGATGGAGCAAGCCCCGGAAGCAAGCAACTCTATGTATTAATGGAATTGCTCTTCTTCTGTGGAGCCAGTTAAAGCAGTGACGCTCGACTTACCACCTTGAATCACAGTGGTCACTTCATCGAAGTAGCCAGTACCGACTTCTTGCTGATGTGAGACAAAGGTGTAGCCACGCTCACGAGCCGCGAATTCAGGCTCTTGGACCTTCTCAACATAGGCCGACATACCGCGTTTGACGTAGTCTTGCGCCAAGTCGAACATGTTGTACCACATGGAGTGAATACCAGCCAAGGTGATGAACTGGTACTTGTAACCCATCGCGCCGAGTTCACGTTGGAACTTGGCAATGGTCGCGTCGTCGAGGTTCTTCTTCCAGTTGAACGAAGGCGAGCAGTTGTAAGCTAGCAGTTTCCCTGGGTGCTTTGCATGCACTGCTTCGGCGAATTTACGGGCAAATTCCAGATCAGGCGTACCTGTTTCACACCAGACCAAGTCCGCGTATTCAGCATAGGCGACAGCCCGGGAGATGGCCTGATCCATGCCTTTTTTCGTCTTGTAGAAGCCTTCTACGGTGCGCTCACCGGTCAAGAACGGTTTGTCGTTTTCGTCATAGTCACTGGTCAACAGATCAGCAGCCTCGGCATCGGTACGGGCGATCACCAGGGTAGGCACGCCGCAAACGTCGGCAGCCATACGGGCAGCGATCAGTTTTTGGCAAGCTTCCGCTGTTGGCACCAACACTTTGCCGCCCATGTGGCCACATTTCTTGGCGGATGCCAGTTGATCTTCCCAATGCACGCCAGCTGCGCCAGCCTTGATCATGGCCTTCATCAGTTCAAACGCATTCAAAACGCCACCGAAACCAGCCTCAGCGTCAGCCACGATGGGGGCAAAGTTGTCGATGTAACCTTTGTCACCCGCATCAATACCTTTGGAGTGCTGGATCTCATCAGCGCGTTGGAACGTGTTGTTGATACGCTCAACAACAGTTGGCACCGAGTCCACGGGGTACAGGGACTGATCTGGGTACATTGAGGCGTAGCTGTTGTTGTCCGCAGCGACCTGCCAACCGGACAAATATATCGCTTTGACGCCAGCTTTAACTTGTTGCATTGCTTGACCACCAGTCAAGGCACCCAGGCAATTGACGTAGGGCTCGGTGTTGACCAAGTTCCAGAGCTTTTCTGCACCGCGACGAGCCAAGGTGTGCTCGATAGGGAAGGATCCGCGCAGACGCACCACGTCAGCAGCCGAATAGCCGCGCTTGATTCCCTTCCAGCGCGGGTTAGTCGCCCAATCTTTTTCCAATGCTGCGACTTGTTGTTCGCGGCTCAATTGTTCAGTAATGGTTTGCGGCATAAAAGCACTCCTTGAAGGTTTGAAAATCATTGACTGCCGAGAGCGTCGCTCGACATCTGGTATCAATTCTAAGTCTTATATAAGACCCAGGTCAAATCTTATGTCTTATAGAAGACTTTATTTTTATCTTTGCGAATCATAGACTTAGGCATGCAATTTCACATTAAAAAATTTAAATTCAACTTGAGAAATTGGAAATCGAAATGACAAAAATAGAATTTCAACCAATGAAACCTAATTTTCATAATATGGGAGATCCAGAGGTGCTGAAAGGTGCCTAGCCGCTGCCGGGAAAAGCACATCAGGTGCCGCCGCTAACTCCTCAAACAGGACTATCAATCCGAATCCAGGTGGTCTTGGTTTCCGTATATTTGTCAAAAGCATGCAACGACTTGTCCCTCCCCACTCCGCTTTGCTTGAACCCTCCAAATGGAACGGTAATATCGTCTTCGTCATATTGATTCACGTGCACCGTACCGGCACGCAGGGCTCGCGCCACGCCATGTGCTTTGTTGATGTCTCGCGTCCAGACGGCGGCTTGCAAGCCATAAACTGTTTCGTTAGCTTGCTGGACAGCTTCTGCCGCATCGTTGAACGTCATCACGGAAAGAACCGGCCCAAAAATTTCCTCGCGGGCGATCGTCATGCCACCGGTCACTCCATCGAAGATGGTGGGTTGCACATAGCAGCCCCCTGTCTCTTTCAGGGCTTGCTCTCCACCTGCGACCAAGCGAGCCCCCTCCCTCTTTCCAATCTCTATGTAACGCAACACGTTTTCAAGTTGAACCTTGTCCACAATCGCGCCCATAACCGTTTCCTTGTCCAGCGGATTGCCGGGCTGGTATTGCGGTATCAACGCCAGTGCCCGGCTCAAAAACTCGTCCCGAATTGACGCCTCGACCAGAAGGCGAGAGGGTGCGTTACAGCTCTCGCCCTGATTGAAAAAGATGCTGCCCACAGCCGCTTCAACAGCACGGTCCAGATTGGGGCAATCAGCGAACACAATATTCGGCGATTTACCACCCAGTTCGGTCCACGCCCGCTTCAAGTTGCTTTGACCTGCCATGACGTGAATTTTTTTGCCGACCGGTGTTGACCCCGTGAAAGCAATGCAGTCAACATCCATATGAGATGCAAGAGGCGAACCAGCCTCCAAACCAAAGCCCGGAACCACATTGAAAACACCAGGCGGAATGCCCGCGGCCAAGGCCAACTCGGCTAACCTCAACGCCGTCAAGGGGGATTTCTCGCTAGGTTTCAAGACCACTGAATTCCCCGCCGCCAAAGCCGGGGCGATCTTCCATGCGGCCATGATCATCGGATAGTTCCAGGGAACAATGACGCCCACCACACCCACCGGCTCACGGGTGATCAAGGCCAATGCAGTGCTGGGCGTAGGGGCGATTTCGTCATAAATCTTGTCAACGGCTTCGCCATACCAACGAATGCAGTTGGAGGCGCTGTTCACATCCACCGAGCGAGAGAATTTGACAGGTTTACCCATGTCGAGTGTTTCCATCATCGCCAGTTCATCGCCATGAGCCAACAACAGATCGGCAAACTTGATCATCACTCGCTTGCGCTCGGCAGGACTTTTTCCGCGCCAGCGCCGATCGTCAAAGGCTGCGCGGGCTGACGCAACAGCACGGTCGATGTCAGCAACGCCACAACGCGCGACATCGGTTAGCACCCGCCCGTCTACTGGCGAAATGCATGCAAACGTTTGCTCATCCCGCGCCGCAATGCGCTCGCCATTGATAAAAGCCCGTCCATCAAGTTTCAACACGGTCATATTCTTCCTCCTAAATGAGTGGCTGTCGCGGCAACTGATCCGGCACAGGGCCAAGTTAATTGCAGCTTGTGCATGAAACAAGCCTACACGACTAGTGTTTCAAGGCGGTGAGATCGGCCCGAGTCGCTGCCGCAATTTCGCGCTCGCGCCGTCGGGTTTGGCGTGCCACCCAAACACTGTAGAAAACGATCACAGTTGTGACTGCAATGATTAACAGCGTGGCCGCGGCGTAGATGGTCGGATTGATTCCCCGTCGGGCGTAGCCAAAGATGACTTGCGGCAAGGTATTGACACCAGGACCAGAAAGAAATTCGGCAATCACCACATCATCAAACGACAGGGTGAAGGCCAGCAAAAAGGCAGCAAGAATAGCCTGGAAGATATTCGGCACCGTCACCAAAAAAAACACTTGTAGTGGCCGGGCTCCCAAATCCATAGCGGCTTCCTCAATTGAACGATCCATCTCCAACAATCGAGATTGAATGACGACCATCCCATAAGCCATGCCTAACAGCGTGTGACCGAAGATGATGGTCAACATACCCCGTTGGGGCCAGCCAAAGAGATTTTGCGCCCCAACCATTAACAGCAAAAGCGACAATCCAATCACCACCTCGGGCATCACCAGCGGCGCATTGACCATGCCTGAAAAAATGGTCCGCCCCAGAAATCGCCGATATCGCACCAATACAAATGCAGCAAAAGTGGCCAGAACAGCTGATAACAAGCCCGTGATCGTTGCCACCTGAAGCGATAGCCAGAACCCGTCAACAATTCGGCTGTCCCTCGTCAAGGCGTCGTACCAACGCAGAGAAAACCCGGTAAATCGAGCGTCCTGCCGCGTGCTATTGAAAGAGAAAACCACCATGAACAGCAGCGGCAGGTACAAAAAAATGTACACCAGGGCCATCCATGCCTTACCAACGTTTCTTGAGAAAAAGGACTTCATCGTGGGTGACTCACTTGTCTTGATCGGCGGAGTCGCCCGAGTAGTGGTAATAAATGGCAAGCGGCACAACGATCAGCGCAATCATGACAACTGCTAGCGCAGTCGCCCTGGGCCAGTTGTTGCTCGTAAACATCTCATCCCAAACGACTCGACCAATCATGATGTTTTCTGGGCCCCCCAGAAGTGATGGAATCACAAACTCCCCAACGGACGGGATAAAGACCAGCATGAACCCTGCAATGATGCCGGCCTTGGACAGGGGAACGGTAACCAACCAGAATGCTTTTAATGGGGATGCGCCCAAGTCATACGCAGCTTCAATGAGTCGAAAATCCATTTTTACCAAATTGGCATACAGCGGCAAAACCATGAATGGCAAATAGACGTAAGTCATGCCCACCAACATGGAGACATCTGTATAGAGCATCAGGATGGGATGATCTGTGATGCCCACATACATCAACATCCGGTTCAACACGCCCTGATCAGCCAATATCCCCTTCCATGCGTAGACCCGCAACAAGAATGAAGTCCAAAACGGAAGCATGACCATCATCAGCAAAGCCGGGCGCACACTCGGAGCAGACCGGGCAATGAAGTAGGCAAATGGGTAGCCAATCAACAAACACAGAACCGCTGTACACAAGGCATACCAGATGGACCTGACATAGGCCTCGATGAATATGGTTTCGAACAAAACACCACCGTCGCCAGCGCGAAAGATCGACCAGTAGTTTTCATACCTCAGATGAAGCACACCGGTTTCGGCATCCCACAAGGGCTTGAACGGGGAGATGTCATTGCCCATGTCCACAAAGCTGATGTAGAGCAGAATCAGGAAGGGCAGGAAGAAGAACACACCCAGCCAGACATAAGGCACACCAATGACGAATCGGCGACCTGGCATTGGCAATAGAAATTTGCGCATAGTCCAGGCCTCAATCACGCAGCACGATGCCCGACACGTCGCTCCACCAAAAGAACACGTTGTCTTCCCAGGTGATTTGACTCACATCTTCGCGAGAGGTGTTGGCTTCGGTGATGCTGACTCGTGTCCCGTCTTTGGCAATCACGATATAGGTGTTGTACGAACCCAAATAAGCGATTTCCACCACTTTGCCGGTAAATAGATTCACGGAAACGTCCGGCCGCTGTTTGCTGATCTCCATTTTTTCTGGACGAACCGCAATGGCAACAGGCATGTGAAGCGTTCCGCTCACGCCGTGGCCCACCTGAATCTCGCCGATTCCGGTCTCGACAGCGCAGCGGTTGACCTCGTCCAAGCTAAGTCGCCCCTCAAACAAGTTCACATTGCCAATGAAGCCGGACACAAACCTGTTCGCAGGGTGCTCGTAGACCTCCTCTGGCGTACCGACTTGCAACACACGTCCCTTGCTCATGATCGCAATGCGATTGGCCATCGTCATGGCCTCTTGTTGATCGTGCGTCACCATGACGCAAGTCACTCCGACCGTCTCAATAATGTTCACCAATTCAAACTGGGTTTGCTCGCGCAATTTCTTGTCCAGAGCACCCAGTGGTTCATCAAGTAGCAACAACTTGGGTCGCTTGGCTAGGCTTCGGGCCAGCGCCACTCGCTGCTGCTGTCCTCCTGAAAGTTGATGCGGTTTTCGTTTGGCGAATGCTGTCAGCTGAACCAACTCAAGCATTTCTTCGACCCGCTTTTTAATTTCGGCTCTTGGCAGGCCCTCTCGTTTCAATCCGAAGGCAATGTTCTCCCAAATATCCAGGTGCGGAAACAAGGCATACGACTGGAACATCATGTTGATGGGGCGCTCGTACGGGGGTAGTCCCGCCACATCCTGGCCCCCCAGAAGAATCCGGCCCGAAGTCGGCTTCTCAAAGCCTGCCAACATACGAAGCAGTGTGGACTTGCCGCAGCCCGAGCTGCCCAGAAGGGCAAAAATTTCACCTTTGCCAATCGACAAAGAAACCTCGTCCACGGCAACTGCCTCGTCGAAGCGCTTCACCAATCTCTCAGTCACCAAATAGCCAGATTTATCACCAGACTCGGTCATTCATTAACCTTTTTTCTTGTTCAACGAAAAAAGGCTGCTTATACGTTGTGTACAAACAGCCCTTTGGGGTCACCAAGCCAGAGCCTTACTTGCCTTTTTTGAAGCTGTTGTAGGCGTTGGCCATCGCACCACGTGCTTCATTGGTGAAGCTGCTTGGGGGAATCATTTTCGCGAAGTACTCAGAATCAACAAAAATGGTCTTGTTGTTGGCGATTTCTGGCTTGATCTTGTCCAACGCGGCCTTGTTGCCGGTCGGGTAAGTCATGTCGTTGGCCATAGATGCAGCGTTTTCGGGGCGCAGGTAGAAGTCAATAAAAAGATGTGCATTATTGGGATGCGTTGCGTCCTTGGTGATTCCCATCGTGTCAAAGAAAATGAGGGCACCAGTGTTGGGCAACATGGCCTCGATCACATCATTGGAGCCGTTCTCTTTGGCGCGGGTTGCTGCAATATTGATGTCTCCGGACCAGCCGATGGCAACACATGCCCGAGCACCGGCCAAGTCGTCAATCATGGTGGAGCTAAACAGGCGAACATCTTTGCGAACTTTGGCCAACATGTCACCCGCGGCCTTGTAATCGGCTGGATCGTTGGAATAAGCGTCCTTGCCGATGTAATGCAGTGCCACAGGAATAATCTCGGTGGGCGTGTCCAAGTACGCAATGCCACAAGACTTCAACTTGGACGTGTATTTGGGGTCAAACACCAG
>JBBKVN010000076.1:0-4076 GCA_037968455.1 Rhodoferax sp. | reverse complement strand
CTCTGACATGCAGGCTTTGGAGGTTCATGCGCAACTGCGCAAGGCCCACGATGGCGTTGAGGACGAGATGAAAGCCTTGAATCGAGCCATGGAGGCACTGGATTTTGAGCAAAGTATGGTGGAATGTACTTCTTTGATGCAGAACCTACGCCCGACTAACTGACCATGATTGACAGAACCAGTCCAATTGACAATTTGTTGAGTTCCGTCACCGGCAAGCCAAAGTTGTTGGTGGTGGATGACCAAGCCATCAACATTCAGGTTGTTCATCAGATTTTTGCGGCAGATTGCCAGGTGTTCATGGCCACCAACGGCCCCCAGGCCTTGGCCATCTGCAAAGACAATCCGCCCGACTTGGTGTTGCTGGACATCGTGATGCCCGGAATGGATGGACTGGAGGTCTGCGCCAAGCTTCAAGAGGACGAGGCCACCCGCAATATTCCGGTTATTTTTGTGACGGCCCAGTCTGACCCGGCTCAGGAAACACAAGGGCTTGCGGCGGGCGCCGTGGACTTTATTTCAAAGCCGGTCAATCCGGCTGTGATTCGCGCGCGGGTTAAAACGCATCTGACCTTGAAGTTCCAGTCCGACTTGCTTCGCCAACTCGTGTTTCTCGACGGGCTGACCGGGGTCTTCAACCGCCGACACTTTGACCAGCAACTGGATAAGGAATGGGCGCGTGCAACACGCAATGAATCCGCACTGAGTGTGATTCTGATTGATGTCGACTTCTTCAAGCGTTACAACGACCACTACGGGCATCAGACCGGAGACGACTGCCTGAGGAGCATCGCCAAGGCGTTGAAGAAGGCCATGCGGCGACCGGCGGACTTGGTGGCAAGGTATGGCGGCGAGGAGTTCGTCTGCGTACTGCCAGACACCTCTTTTCAGGACGCTATGCTCTTTGCCCAACATATTGAAGGACTGATCAGGGCACTGGAAATACCCCACGAGGATTCGGACATCGGCCCCTGGGTCACCATCAGTCTGGGCGTGGCCGCCCGAGTGGAGTCAGATGACATCGGCATCAACACGGCCACAGACCAGGGCGAGTTGGTGTCCCAAGCCGATGCCCGCCTGTATCGGGCCAAAAGCCGAGGCCGGGGCCAAGCCTGCTGCGATTGATCAGGGGTTCAGCGCAAGGCGGCTTCGATCTTGGCGTGCAATGCGTCCAGCTTCGGCGGCTTGACGACATACCCCGAAATACCCAACGGCAGGGCCGCAGACAGCGTTTCCTTGCTGGCATCGGCACTCATGAAAATCACCTTGGTGGCACTGATGACGGCATTGGGCAGTGCCCGTAGCTGCTTGACAAACTCGAGCCCGTTCATGGGCTCCATATGAATGTCCGTCAGGATGAGATCGGGCTGCAATTTGCTGGCGGACAACAGGCCACCCGTGCCATCGTCGCATTCGTGCACATCCTGAATGCCGAGTTGCCTCAGTCCGTTCACGATCAGGCTGCGCATCAAACGGTCGTCTTCGACAATCAGAATTCGGGCTTTGGTGAGATTCATGTCGTCCAGCGGTTATTAATCAGAAGGATCGCCAAGGCGTCCTGTATCGATTTTAGGGGGCCAAAGGCGAGGTGGCCAAATACGCCTGAATCTCACCATGCAAGGCAAGCAGCCTTGGCGCCAACTCGGCAAAGGCAGGCTTCAAGGTATCGAGCGACCCAGTTTGACCGAGGCGCTCCACCTTGGCAATTTCTTCGGTTAGCGTGTCGACACAAAACACGGGCGCGAACCCCTTGATGACGTGGAGTGCGCGACCAGCGGCGTGCGCGTCACCCGCCTCAATATAGCGCCGGATGGCGTCAACATCGCCCCCCAGGCTTTGCTCGACCATCTGCAGCAGGGCCCGGGTTGCCGTGTCGCCCCCGGTATAGGCGGTTGTGCGAGCGACCTCCAGATAGGTCATCCGAGTATGGTTTTCCATGTGGAATTCTTTCTTCGCCACGGCAAGCCGTCTCCTAAAATTCAATGAATCGAGCCGATCATCAAATCCTACTGCAAGCCACTATGAAACCCTTGGTCATTCTGCTGGTCGAAGATCACCCCATCAATCAAATGATTGCCACCATGCTCCTGGAAGAGAAAGGGCATACCGTGATCACTGCGGCTGACGGACAGGTTGCGGTGACGCAGTTCCCCAAAACTGCTTGGGGCCTGGTGCTGATGGACATTCAAATGCCGGTGATGGACGGGCTGGAGGCCACTCGAATAATCCGAGCCATGGAACAGCCCGGCCAGCACACGCCCATTGTGGCCATGACGGCCAACACCAGTGATGCCGAGCGTCAAGCCTGCCTGGATGCGGGCATGGACGATCATTTGTCCAAACCCATCAGTGCAACAGCGATCGATCAGCTGTTGGCGCGCTTGGACAGTATCTCGAATGCGGGCAAGGTCTTGCCTTCCAGCACTTCCAAAAACGCACCGCCACCGGTAGAGATGTAGCCCACCTGTTTTTCAATGCCGTACTTGGCAATGGCGGCCAGCGTGTCACCACCGCCAGCAATGGAGAAGGCGCTGGATTCGGCAATGGCGTGGGCGATCACTTTGGTGCCGTTTTCAAACGCAGCAAATTCAAACACACCCACCGGGCCATTCCACACGATGGTGCCGGCGGCTTTGAGTTGCTCGGCCAAAGCGGCAGCGGTCTGCGGACCAATGTCCAGAATCATGTCGTCATCGGCGACGTCTGTGGCGGCCTTGACGGTCGCAACCGCGTCAGCCGCGAATGTTTTGGCGGTGACCACGTCGGTGGGGATAGGCACGGCGGCGCCACGGGCCTTCATGGCGTCGATCACGGCACGGGCTTCGGCCAGCAAATCAGGCTCGGCCAGGCTTTTGCCAATGTTCAGGCCTGCGGCCAGCATGAAGGTGTTGGCAATGCCGCCGCCGACGATGAGTTGGTCCACTTTGTCGGCCAGGGCGCGAAGTATGGTGAGTTTGGTGGAGACTTTGGAGCCTGCCACGATGGCGACCAGCGGGCGCTTGGGATTGGCCAGGGCCAGACTGATGGCGTCCATTTCGGCCGCCAGCAAGGGGCCGGCGCAGGCCACGGGGGCAAACTGGGCAATGCCGTATGTCGAAGCTTCTGCTCGGTGAGCGGTGCCAAACGCGTCGTGCACAAAAATGTCGCACAAAGCGGCCATCTTGCGCGCCAGCGCTTCGTCGTTCTTTTTCTCACCCTTGTTCACGCGGCAGTTTTCCAGCATGACCAATTGACCGGGTTGCACGGTCACACCGTTCACCCAGTCGGCGACCACGGGCACGTCGCGCCCGAGTAGCTCGGCCATGCGCGCGGCCACGGGTGCCAGCGAGTCGGATGGTTTGAACTCTCCCTCGATGGGGCGACCCAGGTGGGAAGTAACCATGACGGCCGCACCGGCGTCCAGCGCCATCTGAATGCAAGGGATGGAGGCCCGAATGCGGGTGTCTTCAGTGATTTGGCCCGCATCGTTCTGCGGCACGTTCAAGTCAGCACGGATAAAAACACGTTTACCGGCCACTTGGCCCTGCGCGCACAATTCAGAAAAGCGAATGACGTTCATGAAAACCCCTGATGGAAATGAAAAGACGTCCAAGATTGTAGGACCGCCTCAGGGCGGAGAGTTACCAACCGAGACCCAAATGCAGGGCCAGGTAGACCACCATGCCCACGACGATGGTGCCCAACACGGCTTGGCCTTCACCTTTGCGCCAGAAAAACCAACCGGCACCGGCAGCCACGGCGAACAAGCGCGCGTCTTGCCAAGTGGTGATGAGGTGGCCTTGCGTCATCACCATCTCGGGCACGATCACAGCAGACAAGGCGGCGATGGGTGCGTATTGCAGGCCACGCTGTGCCCAGTGCGGCAATCGCCAGGGCTTGCTAGACAAAAAGAAGAACGAACGGGTCAGCACAGTGACGACCGTGAGCGCCACGATGGTGATCAGCGTCCAGAGATCAGTTTCCCCGGTCATGTTGCCTCCCGCCTGACCCGGCCTGACTCTTCCAGAATCAGGCATAAAGCGACGGCTGCGGCAATGGCCACCAACACGTTCAACTTGAACGGCAGCGCAAATGCC
>JBBKVN010000075.1:0-2652 GCA_037968455.1 Rhodoferax sp. | reverse complement strand
CTTCAGGGAAGTAGCTCTTCTTGAAGCGATCAGGGTCGTTCCAGATATTTCGAATCATGGAAGGCCATGGGCGCTTGATGACTAACAAGCCACCGGAGCCATTGGGCACATCATTGCCCGCCTCATCCACGATCGCCGCCATGATGCCTGGCAAGGGAAGCGTGCAGCTTCCGGGCACCAAAGGTGTCGCGCCTGGCAAAGGCGTGATCATGTGACCACCCGTTTCGGTTTGCCAGAAGGTATCCACGATTGGGCAACGCTCGCCACCAATGTTTTTGTAGTACCACATCCACGCTTCCGGGTTGATCGGCTCACCGACCGACCCCAGAATGCGCAGGCTACTCAGATCAGAGCGAGCGGGATGCACCTTTTCATCGCTTTCCGCGGCCTTGATCAGCGAGCGGATGGCCGTGGGTGCAGTGTAGAAAATCGTGCACTTGTGGCGCTCAATCATCTGCCAGAAGCGCCCGGCGTTGGGGTAGGTAGGGATACCTTCAAAAATAATCTGGGTCGCGCCAGCCGCCAGGGGACCATAAGCGACGTATGCATGGCCGGTGATCCAGCCAATGTCGGCCGTGCACCAGAACACATCGTCGGCTTTCAGGTCGAAGGTCCAGTCCATGGTCAGCTTGGACCACAACAGGAATCCACCGGTGGCGTGCTGAACACCCTTTGGCTTGCCAGTTGATCCAGAGGTAAACAGAATAAACAGTGGGTGCTCTGCCCCGACCGGAACGGGCGCGCACTCGGTACTTTGACCTTCCAAGGCCTCAGAAAAGGTCACATCCCGACCCGCCATCATGTTGCAAGGTGATGACGTGCGCTCAAACACAAAAACCGTTTTCACGGAATCGCAGCCGCCCAGGCCCAAACCTTCGTCCACAATGGCTTTCAGCGGCAGCTGCTTGCCGCCACGCATCTGGAAATTGGACGTGATCACGGCTACGGCGCCTGCATCAATGATTCGCTCTTGTAGAGCTTTCGAAGAAAATCCGCCGAAAACAACACTGTGCGTCGCACCAATTCGGGCGCAAGCCTGCATGGCGATCACGCCTTCGAGCGTCATCGGCATGTACACCAACACACGGTCGCCCTTTTGGATGCCCTTCGCCTTCAGCGCATTGGCAAATTGGCTCACCTTGGCCAGCAACTCCTTGTAAGTGGTTTTGGTAACGGTGCCATCGTCGGCCTCAAAGATGACGGCCGTCTTGTTCTCATTGGGCGTACCCATGTGCTTGTCCAAGCAGTTGGCAGACGCATTCAGTTCGCCATCTTCAAACCATTTGTAAAACGGCGCATTGGACTCATCCAGGGTCTTTGTGAAGGGTTTGTTCCACACCACATTCTCTCGGGCCAAGCGAGCCCAGAAGCCCTCAAAATCTTTCTCCGCTTCAGCGCACAAGGCGTTGTAGCCATCCATGCCCGAAATGCAAGCAGCCTTGACGATGCTCTCGCTCGGTGGGAAAACGCGGTTTTCGACCAATACGGACTGGATAGCGGATGGTGTTGCACTCATGGATGTCGCTCCTCTTGTTAAATTGAATTGCTGTCAACTGTCAAGCCTGGCACTTACAAGCCACTGACTACATCATGCGCCGAAACCTGCTGCCCGAGTGAGGCGAAATGCTGACCCTACAATCACCCGCAACCTTTCACCCAGTGCCTTCCATGATTGACAAAAAAATACAAACTCCGACGCAGCTTCGCCCCATTCCCAGCTTCATTTTTGCAAGCCGTTGGCTTCAGTTGCCGCTCTACATTGGCTTGATCGCGGCGCAGGGCGTGTACGTCTACCATTTTTGGGTTGAATTGGTGCATTTGCTTGAAGCCGTTTTTGGCAATCAAACGGCCTTGCAGGCGCTGGTCACCAGCATTGGCTACAAATCTGACGTGGCCATCACCTCTTTGAACGAAACCGTCATCATGCTGGTGGTTCTCGCCCTGATTGACGTGGTCATGATTTCCAACTTGCTCATCATGGTCATTGTGGGTGGCTATGAAACCTTCGTCAGCCGCATGGATCTGCAAGGACACCGCGACCAGCCCGAATGGCTGAGCCATGTCAACGCCTCTGTCCTCAAAGTGAAGCTGGGCACCGCGATCATTGGTATCAGTTCCATTCACTTGCTAAAAACGTTTATCAACGCTGCCAACTACGACGAGAAAGTGCTGATTGCGCAAACCGCAATTCACATTACATTCTTGCTCTCTGCTATTGCTATTGCTTACACCGACCGGCTGATGCAGCGCGATCACGGCGCCCGTTGACGCCTATTTTCAAGATTGACCCGGGATACGTCGACCTAAATCGACACCCCTTTTGACCGGATAACACCACGTGCTACTGATCATTATTTTTTTACCGCTGCTTGCAGGTACCCTTCTGACGGCTTGGTCGGGCGCAGTCCCTACCGGTGGCTACCGACGCCGAACTGCGTGGCTCGCGGGTGCTGTCGCTGCCACCAGCCTGGGATTGCTACTCATGCAGGCTCCAGCCGTCATGGCCGGGGAAACCGCCCGCCTTTTTGTTGAGTGGGTACCTGAGATTGGGATGAATCTGGGACTCAGGTTAGACGGACTATCCCTCATGTTTGCCATGCTGATCACGGGCATGGGCTTGCTGATCATTATTTACGCTGACAGTTACCTGGG
>JBBKVN010000074.1:0-7873 GCA_037968455.1 Rhodoferax sp. | reverse complement strand
TGCGTTCAAAGCCGCGTTGGAAGACCATGAGCTGGTGCCCGAGGCGAATGTGGAGCACGAAGCGGTGAAGAATCTGATCGCCAAGCTCGAGGGACTTGAGCCTGACGGCGAGCTGTATGACGCCAGGGTCAAAGTGATGGCCGAGTTCGTGAAGCATCACGTCAAGGAAGAGCAAACGCAGATGTTCCCCAAGGCCAAGAAGAGCGGTATGGATCTGCGCGCGCTGGGAAGGCAGATGCTGGCTCGAAAGCAAGAACTCATGGCAACGAGGTTTTGAAGGCTGATCTCTCGAATGGGCGGCGCACTCTCATCACATTCGAACCACGGTTTCATTGATTGAGAGAAGCGCTCGGTGTTCGATTCCTCGTATGACACGGGATTACAGCTAAGCGAGTCAATCCCATGATTGCTGGACATATTTCAAAATGCCGGCATTCTTGTCTCTCCGTTTTCCGCTATCTTTTAATCTCGAGAACTCGTCCCGCGCAAGGCAACCCGATACTTCTCTAACGTCGGGTGAACAGCGTCAAGCGACGACTAGATCAAGGACGCGTGCGAGGTTTTTACGCCGAAATTTCTGACTATTTTTAAGGGATGGAAACCATGGGAAAACGTGCAAACAAGCTCTCCTTGAGTCGGACTTTCCAGCGCACGCTGACCGCCATGACCCGCTCTGCCATTCGTACCGGAACCAAGGCAGTGACCCAGGCCTTGCGCGCCAAACCCGTCAAGCGCAAACCTGCCGCCGCAGCGCGAGTCAGGACAAAGCGCGTCGGAGCCACCGCTGGAGACGGACGTGCTGGTGTCGCGATCACTGCGACGGGGCCACGCCGGTACCTGCTTTTCAAGCCAGCAGGCGTGCGTCGCAACGAAAAACTCCCCCTGCTCGTGATGCTGCACGGTTGTGGACAGGGGGCTCAGGCCTTAAGCGCCAGCAGCCGAATGAACCGTGTCGCCGAGCGTGAACGTTTTCTGGTGCTCTACCCGGAGCAGGACCGCATGGCCAATACGCAAGGGTGCTGGAACTGGTATGACACTCGCACGGGCCGCGCGCAAGCTGAAGCCGACTCCATCGAATCGGCCATCAGTCAGCTCTGCCTGACGCAGCCGTTGGATCCAAACCGAATCGCCGTGGCTGGACTCTCGGCGGGTGCTGGTATGGCGGCGTTGGTGGCCATACGCCATCCTGAACGGTTCAGGGCGGTCGCCATGCATTCAGGCATTGCGCCAGGCGTTGCCAACTCTCCCGCGACGGCGATCAGAGCCATGGTCGGGCGCAAAGTCAATGCGGTGAATGCCGTGCCGCTGACCAGCGGCGTCCATCTGCCAGCCTTGCTTGTGATTCAAGGGAGTGCTGACCACATCGTCGCGCGCAGCAACGGCACCGAAGCCGCACGCTCGTGGGCTGAACGCGAAGGGGCAAAACCGGGTCTGCCGAGAACGGTGCAGCGCGGTGCGAGGTATGCCATGAAGGTGACTGACTATCGCGCTGCGGGCCGGTTGATGGCAACCCTCTGCGAGGTCATGGGGCTCGGCCATGCGTGGAGTGGTGGTGGTGCTGGCCAGTCCTATAGCGACCCCAAAGGACCGGATGCAGCACGCATTATCTGGGCGTTCATTTCCAAGCAATTCGCCGTCGTGCGGGCACTGGACTAGCCGCTCGGCCAGTGCAGCCAGCTTTCGCCATAAAGAATTCAGGAATGGGTTTTAGTGCCTAAGATATTGAACCTCAAAAGTGATAGTTGTTTCGCTCACCAATGGGTTTCCCTCGGGGGACCGCTACTGGAAGAGGCGTGACTACCGGTTTGCCGTCATTCGAGATTGACGTTGGGAATACTTCAGGTGCCCACCCTTTGTCAATGAATTCAGCTGGGTTCGTTGACGCTTTGGGTCGAACGCAAAAGATGGCACAGAATGATTGGCCTGTCATTACAGTGGTGTTTCCTTCAATCGGCACAGTCATAGCTCCGGTGGCACAGTCGCAATATTTATGATGAGACGATGGCCATCAAGTGCAGGACGGGTTTTATGGCAGCCAAAAAAATGACCAATCCCCAACTCCAAATGCTCTCACAACAGAGGGCTGTTGCCGATGCTCGAACTGCACAGGCACTGGCGAATGAAGCCACCACACGATCCCTAACTGAGCTTCTGCATGAACTCCAGGCACACCAGATCGAACTGGAGATGGAGAACGAGGCAATGCGGGAGGCGCTAGAACTCCACAAATTCATTCTCGACGGGGTAAAAGACCCCCTATTCGTCAAAGGCGAGGACCATAAGTTACTTATCGTTAATCGCGCCTTCTGCGATGTGTTCGGTCTGAATCCTGAAGCCGTGATTGGACAAACGCTGGCCGATCGCGTGACGGCTATCGAGCGAGAGAATTTCCTGGCTGTTGATAGAACGGTTCTTGAGAGCGGCCTGACCAACATATGCGAAGAGTCGCTGACGGTGGGGGACTCTACCCGAATTATCATCACAACGAAGGCTTGCATCGTCAGCCCTGCCGGGAGTAAGTTGTTAGTCGGTTCTATCCACGACATCACTGAGCGCAAGAAGCTGGAGCTACAGATACGGGAAATGGCCTTCTATGACCCGTTGACCCAGTTGCCCAATCGACGATTGTTGGGCGACCGATTTATCCATTGCCTGGCTGAGAGCAAACGCAGCAACCAATACGGCGCGCTCATATTTCTTGATCTGGACAACTTTAAGGCCCTCAATGACAACCATGGACATGCGGTGGGTGACATGTTGCTCGTGCAGGCGGCCCAGCGCATGAGGGGTTGTGTGCGTGAGATTGATACTGTTGCTCGCCTGGGAGGTGATGAGTTTGTGGTGATGATGGTTGACTTGAACGAGAACAAAGCAGCCGCCACGGCTCAAGCAGGCAGCCTCGCCGAGAAAATTCGAGCCGCCCTGGCTGAACCGTACCGACTGGCGGTCAAGAGCAACATGCAGGCCGGCACATTAGTTGAACACTGTTGCACGGTAAGTATGGGCGTCGTGGTCTTCATCGAGCGCGAAGGAACGCAGGACGACTTCATGCGATTGGCCGACACCGCCATGTACCACGCCAAGGGCGCGGGTAGCAATGTGGTTCGGTTTGCTGAGGCAGTGAGCCGGTCGTAATCTCCCGGTGGTGGACCAAGAAACGGCACGATGCCAAGACGGTCATCGCGACAACTTGGTGACCGTCCTTATGCATTACCGCCTGTCAACTGGGTTTTTCGGTGTCGGGGTGCGGTCTTCCTGCTGATGCCGCAGAAAAGTAAGTCGCTAGACAGGAACTCTTGGAAACAGTCGTTGGTGTCTGTCTGCAACCGCCCACGTTGCAGCCTTCGGCTCTGGCTCACGCACGCCCGCTTTGCCTGCACACCGCAAAAATGTCATGTTTGGTGGCGTATAGGCGGCTTGTCCAAATGCTTGGCATTTAGTGGGAGTCAGGAAAATCAATAATTTAGGGAAGATGACGGTGTCAACATCAGTGACGTTCCGCATTAACCATCGTGATTCCGCAAGGTCATTCGCGCCCAACGGCTGGATGTTTTAAAAAGGCACAAGGGGGTACCGGACTCGGCCAAGGAGCAGGCGTTCGCGAAGAGTTGCTTTCAGAGGCGCCCCGCTCGATCATGAGACGAGGCTACGACGCAACTCGTCGAGCAGCCAACGCCCCGCCACGCCGAGCGCACGATCACGTCGGTGCGCCGCGTAGATCGTCAGGCCTTCGGGAGGCGTCGGATCTTCGTGAATCTCGATCGCCGTGAGTGTCCCGGCGGCAATCGACGCCGCCACGAGGTGCTCGGGCATGCGGCACCAGCCGAACCCCGCTAACAGGAAATCGAATCGACGACCGAGATCGACGAATCGCCAAAGCCGGGTGCCAGCTACGCCGTAATTTTCGCTGCCCGGGTCGACTGGATCCGACAGGATCAATTGGACGTGCGGCGCGAGGTCGCTCTCAGTCGCCGGACGTCCCAACGAGGCGAGAGGGTGGCCGGGCGAGACGACCGCACGCATGGGAGCGCGCAGCAACGGATAGGCGAAGATGTCCTCAGGGACGCCAGGTAGCAACAAGCACAGGGCCATGGCCGCCGAACCAGCACGAAGCCGCCGCAATGAACCGCCCAGCCCTTCGGTTGAAAAGTGCACCGGGAGATCGGGGAAGGTCTCGCTGAGCGCGCGTAGGCTGTCAATCAGCGGTGCCGTCGGCACCAAGGGATCGATCACGATCGTCAACTCTGGCTCTACACCTGCACGCGTGCTGGCTGCAACGGCCTCGAAACGAGTGGCGCTTGCGAGCACCAACCGGGCTTGATCTACCAACACGCGACCCACTTCGGTCAGGCGGGGGCGGTGCCCTCGGCGGTCGAACAGTTCGACGCCTTGGAGCCCCTCAAGATTGGCGACGGCTTGGCTGATCGCCGATTGCGCGCGCCTGAGTTCGCGGCTGGCAGCTGAAAAACTGCCCGCGTCGGCAATGGTCACGAGGACACGCAATTGGTCAAGGGTGAGGCTGCCGATCATTTTCCATCTCCAAAACAGATGGAAAGTGTCTTACTTTTATCTCTTCCAGAAAAGCATGGTGGAACCTAAATTACCGTCACCGGCTCCGCTTGTTGTCTTGAAGCTTGCGAGCCGCTGACCCTTTTTCTGCCCATCCACCAGCAGCCGATGTATCGCTCACCTACTCCGAAAGAAAGAAACTTCTCATGACCCAGCTTCTCGTTGTTGAGACCAGCCCGCGCGGCGGACAGTCCGTCTCGCGTCAAATGACCCAACGCTTCCTCACGACATGGCGCACAGCAAATCCGGGAGGTCACATCGTGCATCGCGATCTCGTCGACTCCGGGCTCTCGTTCGTCACGGCGCCCTGGCTGCAGGCTTACTTCACACCGCCCGCAAATCAATCTCAAGCGATGAAGGAGGAGCTCCGGCTGTCCGATGAACTGGTCACCGAACTGCTCGCCGCCGAGCACCTTGTCATCTCGACGCCGGTCTACAACTACAACGTCCCGGCCTCGCTCAAGGCGTGGGTGGACCACATCGTGCGCAAGGGCGCAACGCTCGGCTGGGACGGCCGGGGTCTTGTCAAAGGCAAAAAGGCGACCCTGCTGCTGGCCTCGGGCGGCGTCTACACCGAGGGATCGCCTATCCGGGATCGCGACATCGCGACGCAGTACCTTCGGCTCATCCTCGGCGTTATCGGCATCGATGACATCACCGTGGTGGCGGGGGGCGGGGCGAAAGCCGTCGACCTGCAGGAGCAGACGATGGATGGATTCCTGGCTGCGCTAGAGCCGCAGATCGACCGCGCTGTGAGCTGCTGAAATCACCCGCCAATCCTGAGGTTGGCGTGGCGACAGGCTTTGCATGCATTCGTGGCGTCGCCGCTCCGATAACCGCTTACGGGCAGCCAGTCCGGCGGTGCTGGGGTCTACTTCGGGCACGGTGGCTTCCCTTCGGCTCTGGCTCACGAACGTCCGCTTTGCCCGCACGCCGGAAAAGTGGCAAGCCCAAGTGCCCAGGCTTACCTCTTACACAGGAAAATCAACAACTTATGTAATGGGGGAGTGTCAACATCAGTGGCGTTCCGCAGTTGCAACGTCGTCGTTCGGTCTGCGGACGTGAATGCAGCTTCAGAAAACCGTCCTCGCGAGCGCCAGAAGATATCGGAGCATCTCTAGACGGCCGGTAATCTGCCGCATGTAAAAAGTATGTATTTGTGCTATATTCTTTCAGCAGAAATTTTTTGGAGATGCCATGCTGGTAAAACCTTTGGCAGCGCCTGACAAGTTCTTTGTCCTTGGTAAGGCAACAACGCGGGCCGCAAGCGAGTTAAGCCTGTCCAACGCCGCCTTGTCCCGAGTGATTGGTTTGAGCGAGCCTTCCATCAGCCGGGTCGCCTCCGGTGCGCGCGGTATTGATCAGAATCCAAGGAAGGCCAGCTTGCACTGTTGGTCGTACGTCTCTTTCGGTCTTTGGATCCATTGGTTGGATCAGACGCTCAAAAGCGTGTGGCCTGGTTGCGAAGCTACAACAAGTCCTTGAACGGCACGCCAACGTCCTTGATAGAAACTCCCCAAGGCTTGGTCACGACTTTGGCCTATCTGGATGGCATGCGCGCCGCGGCATGAGTGAGGTTGCATGGCAGCACGGGTGGGTTCAAACCCACACTGGTGATTTGGAGATGTCCGCATTCCGTCTTGTCGAAACGCAGCACATTGCAGCCACCATGCGGCTTGTGGATTCCTCGGCTGAGCAAGATATCTTGGAGCAGATGCTCGATGGAAGCAAGCCACCCATGCCGGAAGAAGGAATAGGAGTGCACTATCTCCTGGCGGCCCCCTTCCGATACTTTCCACAGACGGGCTCACGATTTCGCGCGGCCAACATGCCAGGGATTTGGTATGGTGCGGACAATCCTTACTCAGCCTGCGCTGAGATCGCCTACTGGCGACAGCGCTTCGTGTTGGATAGCGCTGGACTCCTGAAAACGCGTATCTCGACAGAGCACTCAATGTACGAGGCCGCTGTAAATGGTGTCGCTATCGATTTATTGGCCCTTCCCTGGCGCCAGGCTGAAGTCCATTGGACGAACCCCAGTGACTACACAGAAACACAGCGTCTGGGGCAGCTTGTTCGTGATTCAGGTGCGGTTAGTTGGATTCGATATGCGTCTGTTCGCGCCCCTGAACATACTTGCACAGCCGTATTTAACCCCAAAGCTCTTTCCATGAAAACGCCGGACAGCCGATATGAGCAGTGGCACTGCGTGACTACTTGTGATCGCGTTTCGATGTCCAACGGGCATGAACGGTTTGATTTCTAAAGATTCTGTCGTGAGTCAGCTCGCCCAATCCACCCTGTCGAAGGACCGATCCTTTGATTTGACGCAACTCATGGCGCGGTGTCGCTTCATACAAGAGCGCGTGAATCACCAAGGACACCTGGCGTGACGACTGGGCTATTCACACCCGGCTAACACTGGATGCTGGTCCGCAGTGGTGGTGACATTTTGAAAATTTGTATGTCAGAGGACTTGATGTGGCAGTGATTGATTAAACCCATCTTGTCCGTAAATATGTGAGATGTCGAACGCTTTAAGCGATATTTTCATATTATGAGATGGCATGGAACCCCCCCATCGACAACCTCTGCGGAAAATTGTACGGCTCTATCCCCATTTTTGCCCTTGGGAATTCTGGATGGGAGTGTGAAGAATGTGCACAGGCCCATGAAATCAGGGGGAAACGATAGTTTGGGAGTGTGAGTAGGTGTGAGACAGGATTACGAAAGAGGAATCAGGTGAAATCTCAACCACCACCTGAATGGTCGCCAATAAGCACATCCAAAACCAGTGACTTGTTGGAGCTGATGTCCAACTGACGATGTGTGCCAGAAATACTCTGACCAGGAAAATCCGAGGAAAAACGGGATGGCTCTTGCCTTGCAGGACGCCAAGGCGTGGTCAGTTCGAGAACGGCACAAATAGGCCAATTTGGTCATTCTGACGTCGGCGCCAACCAGCGCACGACCTTGGTCATCATTGATTGTTTGCCATTTGTCAGATACTCATATATATTTCTGACAAACATGCCGTCATGAGTCAGCTCGCCCAAACCATCCTGTCGACTGCCCAATCCCTGCCCGAGGGGGGCTTGCTCTCGCCCAAGGAGTTTTTGCACTTGGCCAGCCGGGCGGCGGTGGATCAAACACTGACACGCCTGGTGCGTGACGGTCAGTTGCTACGCGTCGGGCGCGGTCTGTATGCCAGTCCGGTGCACAGCCGCTTTGGCCAGCGGCCACCCGCCACGCAGGCCATCATTGATGCTCTGGAGTCGACGCACGGGGAGGTGATCGTGGCCAG
>JBBKVN010000073.1:0-2898 GCA_037968455.1 Rhodoferax sp. | reverse complement strand
ATGGCGCTCGGCGTGGGCCTGTACCTCGTGCCGCTGGGCATGATCGCCAACCCCACGCTGCTGGAACTCACCACCCAGCCGGTCTCAGCCCTGTTTGCCTTTGCCCGCATGACACTCGGTCTGGGCCTGATCTCTTACGGTTTGATTGCACCCTCTCGCCTGCCCATCAAGGTGGGGCAGGTTTTGCTGGGCCTGGTCATCATCTTCGGCAACCTGTACTTTCAGTAGAAGCAATGATGAGTTCAAACAGAATTCACTATTGATTTCATAGCTACTTGCGCAGAGCAGATAAGGGGTGGAGCCACTATTTCCATAAAATAGTGGCTCCACCCACCGTCATCACAGACCCATGCAGTTGGCGTAGTAGGTCACGGTGGCGGGCCAGTCTGAGAAGATGCCCATGATGCCCACGTCTTTGGCCAGTACGTCCAGCACTTGCATCACATCCCCTTCACGTTTGAAGACAGGATTCACAGTCTGGTAGTACCAGCCTCCTTTGCCGCTGGCCAAGGGGCCGGCGCGCTCCAGGCTCCAGGCAATGATGCCCAGACCGGCAGTCTTGGCATTTTTGGCGTAGGTGGACGCTGCAAACTGACCGTCTTTGGCTTCCAGCAAGGCAAATATGGGCGGCGCCACAATTTGGATGCCCGCTTGTTTGTAGCCTTTCAATGTCTCCAGCGAAGGTAGGTCGGCAGGTTTGTCGGCCCCGTCCAAAAACACCGCCTGCTGGCCGAACGCGGCCTCGTTCTTGACCCAATACAGGATGTCGTCTTTGTTGAACGATTGTGCAAATACCTGGCTGGCGGGAATGCCGGCAGCCTTGTACTCGTCGATCATTTTTTGCGCGTACTGCGCCTGGCTAAAGCCATCAAACGGCATGCTCACGCTGGCAGCCTTCAACTCGGGCGTCATCTTCACGCCCAGCTTTTTGAACAGTGCAATGCTGTCCTGGTGCGTCATTAACGTGCCGCTGGTGGGGCCGCTGTACAGGTCGGTGCGCCATTTGGCCGTGCCGCCCATGAACTCTTCCGCCGTGGTGGCTTTGGGGTTGGAGGCGTCCATCTTGCCGCGCAAGGTTTTGAATTCGGCCAGGGTGATGTCGCTGGTTCGGCACTCGGCGCTGGCCGGGGTGTTTTTGGCCGCGTCGTAAGGGGTGAACGCTTTGGTGCATTTAGCGGCCAGTGGCGTGGCCAGAATATTGGTGGTGGTGTGCAAGTCGTTTTGCCCATGGCGGCAAACGAGTTCCTTGTCTTTGGTGAAGGTCACATCGCACTCCACAATGCCGGCGCCCATACGAGCCGCCGCCTCGTAAGACTCTTTGGTGTGCTCGGGGAACATCATGGCCGCCCCCCGGTGACCGATCGAGAAGCTGGTCTTCGCAAACGGCCCGTTGCTGCAGCTTTGCAGCTTGGCCTTGAGTGGACCCTCTTGCATGTCCTCCACCAAAAAGAAGGGACGCGGGCCGAGTTGGGCCGCGCCCATTGCTTGCGGGCTTTGTGCCATGACGGGCACTGCGGCGGACAGCCATACGGCGGCCAGCGCGATAGGAAGAGTCAGGGAACGCATTGAATAAGCTCCTGGTGGTGAAGGATTGAACCCGGGTGAAAAGTGCATGGTAGTAGTCGTTTATGACGACGCGGTGACGCCGCAGTGACACAGCATTCCACAGCCGAAGCGCCTGGGCCCACAAGTGGGGAAAACACCGTTGAGCCATAACGACCGTCGTTCGGAAAAACAGTGCTTCTCTAGTGAGACACCCCTAGTAGAAACCTCGCCCTCCCTCACTTTGCAAGTTTCACGTAAGTTAAAAGTATAATGCTGCACTGCAACATGACTACTCACAGCCCATCACTGCAAAGCGGCCTTGAAGACCTTCTTGGCGATTTGACGTTTGCGCGTCGAAGCGACGATTTGGGTCGGCTTGCTTTGCTCGCTTACTGCGAGGTGCGACGCTGGGCGCGGGTGGCCGGCGAACCGGCCTTGGCCCAACGGTCCATGGACTTGTTCAACCAGCGCCCTCACGCCAGCCGCGAAGCGTTCATGGCCGAGGTGGACACTCTGATCGCAGAGTTGACTCTGGCCGGTGAACGCGTCAACAGCAAGCCGTCCATCTCCCACTGACCTGGCAGCCGCCCAAGCGGGCTGATCAAGCGACGTGTTTGTCCGAGTTGGCCTGCTGGTGATGCCGCAAGTGCAACACCGCCATGCACAGCGAACCCAGTTGTAACAACGCACAAAAGTAAAACGGCGCTCCAATGCGCCAATCGCCCTGTGGCAGGTGCGACACCAGAGCCAACAAGGGCGCTGCCACCATGGGCGCAACAACGGCCGTGAGGCTGGTGAGTGAATTGACGGCACCCAGCGTCTGACCCTGACTTCGGCTGTCGGCGGCCGAGGAGATCAGGCTATTGACCGATGCCGCAACCGTGCCGCCCAGCAAATTGACGCCAATGACGGCGAACATCATCCAACCCTCGGTGGCAGCGCCCCACATCGCATAGGCGGTTGCCGACGAAATCAACCCCAGTATGGCCAGTTTTTGGGGCGTGAAACGTTTGAGCAAACGTCCCATCAGAAAGCCCTGAACCGCCACCGACACCACCCCCACCGCTGCCAGTGACCAGCCGTTTTCCAGCGGGCCCCAACCAAACTTGAAGGTGGTGTAAAGCACCCAACTGGTGTACAGAACAAACTGTGCCAAGCCGCTGAAGGCCACCACACCCACCAAAGCGCCCACCCCTTTGAGTTGACCTAAAGCGCGCAAGGCCGTCACCGGGTGCGCCGCCCGCCATGAAAAGGGTTTGCGCTGGCTCACCGGCAAAGACTCCGGCAACACAAAGTAGCCGTACAACAGGTTGGCCATGGCCAAGGCGCCCGCCGCAAAAAAGGGCAAACGCA
>JBBKVN010000072.1:0-4886 GCA_037968455.1 Rhodoferax sp. | reverse complement strand
TCGTTCGAAAACAGCTCGGGCTTGAGCACCTTGAGCATGTCGGCGCGCCCCATCAGCTCGGCCACCGGCTTAGCGGTATGGCTCATGATTTTCTCAACCACCGGGTAGGTCTCGGGGTGCACACCGGTCATGTCCAGCGGGTTGTCGCCACCGCGAATGCGCAGGAAACCCGCACTTTGCTCAAAGGTCTTGGCACCCAGGCCAGTCACTTGCATCAACTGCTGGCGGTTATTGAAAGCGCCATTCGCCTCGCGCCAGCGTACGACGGCCTTGGCCACGCTGCCACTCAAGCCGGACACACGGGACAGCAATGGCACGCTGGCCGTGTTCAGGTCAACACCCACCGAGTTCACACAATCTTCCACCACCGCTTCCAGCGTCTTGGCCAGCTCACTTTGGTTCACATCGTGCTGGTACTGCCCCACGCCAATGGATTTGGGATCAATCTTGACCAATTCAGCCAAGGGGTCTTGCAGGCGGCGGGCAATGCTGGCCGCTCCGCGCAAGCTCACATCCACGTCCGGCATTTCCTGCGACGCAAACTCGCTGGCCGAATACACCGACGCCCCGGCTTCGCTCACCACCACTTTTTCAATCAGCCGGTCGGAGGCTTTGGCCAACAGCTTGATCAAATCGGCTGCCAGTTTGTCCGTCTCACGGCTGGCGGTACCGTTGCCAATGGCGATCAGGTTCACACCGTGCTTCTCGCACAGCTTGCCCAGCGTGTGCAACGAGCCTTCCCAGTCTTTGCGCGGCTCATGCGGGAATACGGTTGAGGTATCCACCAGCTTGCCGGTGGCATCCACCACCGCCACCTTGACGCCCGTGCGAATGCCGGGGTCCAGCCCCAACACCACGCGAGGGCCGGCGGGGGCGGCCAGCAAAAGGTCACGCAAGTTGTCGGCAAACACCTTGATGGCCACTTTTTCTGCGTCTTCTCGCAGGCGCGTGAACAAGTCCCGCTCGGTCGACAGGCTTAGCTTTACGCGCCATGTCCAGGCCACGCATTTGCGAATCAAATCATCCGCTGCGCGTGCCTTATGGCTCCAACCCAGGCGCAGGGCGATACGCCCCTCAGCCAATGACACCACGGGCGTCGCTCTTGTTTTGATAGCTACCTGCGCAGACGCAGCGGGCGCAGAACCGGGATTTGGCTCAGGAAGTATCAACTTGGCATCGAGAATTTCCAACCCGCGCCCTCGAAAGACGGCCAGCGCCCGGTGGGAGGGCACCCGGCCAATCGGTTCGTCGTAGTCAAAGTAGTCCCGAAACTTGGACACATCGGCGTTGTTTTCGTCCTTGCCGTCCATCAGCTTGCTCTGAAACAAGCCCTCGGTCCACAACCACTCGCGCAAATCCTGTACCAGGCTGGGCGTCTCCGCCCAGCGCTCGCTGAGCAGGTCTCGCACGCCGTCCAATACCGCTTGCACGGTCGAAAAATCAGGTTGTTTGTCTTCGCCCTCGACCACTGGGCGCATGGGAATCACATAGGCCAGCGCCTCGTCGACAGGCACCAAATCCGGGTTGGCAAACAAGGCGTCAGCCAGCGGCTCCAAGCCGGCTTCACGCGCCAATTGACCTTTGGTGCGGCGCTTGAGTTTGAACGGCAGGTACAGGTCTTCAAGCTCCTGCTTGGTCGCAGCGCTCACCAGGGCGGCCATCAGCGAGGGCGTCATCTTGCCCTGTTCATCAATGGCTTTGATCACCGTCTGAAGGCGGTCCGCCAGTTCCCGCAAATAGCTGAGACGGGCCTCCAGTTCACGCAGCTGAATATCGTCCAGCCCATTCGTCACCTCTTTGCGGTAACGCGCGATGAATGGCACGGTGGCGCCACCGTCGAGGAGGTCAACGGCGGATTGAACTTGTTGCGGTTGAACCCGGAGTTCTTGCGCGATCTGCGCGATGATTTTCTGCATAGCTTTGAGAGAAAGTCAGCTTGGCGCCGACTGGAGTCTGAAAGGGACAAGTTTGCCACACGCCTGCATCCCAGCGCTCCACCAAGACCCTGCCGACACCCCTGTCGTGCCGTGCACGAGGCAGGTTGCCCCAAGTGCCACGGCCGTCACGTCGATCCGAAACATGGGCGCCGGACAACCATGTAGGGAAACCCTGACAACAGGAATAGCCATTGCCTGACAACAGTTTTCAAAACAGCGATTTACATTGAATTAACTGCATTTTTTGCAACAAAAGTCACATTTTGATCCATTCATTTAATCAGGGAGTCTGCCATGTTTGAGCCTGTCACCGCCGCCGTATCCGCCGTATTTCACCCCCAGCGTATTGAAACCCGCGCCAGCGCCAGCGACACCGCCGATGCCACGCCCCCCAACATGATCCAGGAGACTCTCCCCTTCACCGTTCGAGTGGTCCGCAATGCGCACGATCTCAGCAAAGCCGTCGACATTCGCCATCATGCCTACGCACGCCATGTCCCCGACTTTGCAGAGTCCTTGAAAAGCCCAGAGGCAGCAGACACCGAAGAAGGCGTCATTGTCTTGCTGGCCGAATCCAAACTGGACGGCTCACCGCTGGGCACCATGCGGATTCAGACCAACGAGTACGCACCACTCTGCCTGGAGCAGTCGGTTAACTTGCCGCTCTGGCTCAAAAGCCAAACTTTGGCAGAGGCCACTCGACTCGGAGTCACGGACGGCCGTGGTGGGCGACTCATCACCACTGTGCTATTCAAAGCGTTCTATCTTTACTGCAAGCAACAAAACGTCGATTGGATGGTAGTTACCGGGCGTGCTCCGGTGGATCGTATGTACGACCGAATGCTTTTCTCTGATGTAATTCCCGGGATGGGGTATGTTCCCTTTAGCCACGTCGGCAATCTTTTGCATCGGGTGATGTCCCTGAAAGTTGATGCCGTTGAGCCAAGTTGGGCCGCTGCCAAACAACCGCTCTATGACTTTTTCTTTCACACCACTCACCCAGACATTCAACTGCTGCCCGTGTCCCAACCAAGCATGATGAAGCCATACCACGAGTCAGTCCCTTGCAATCCACCAACTCTTATCTAAAGCCTCGTTAGATGGGGTAAACCCGCGAGATGGTTCCCCTCTATCGCTTACCATTCGAGGGAGACAATCAGACACAAAATGTTGCTCGCCAACAACTGGCGCATGATCAAGGCGTGCTTGGTACGACGCGCAGAGTCGGAAGGCAATTTTCGACTTCCCATTTGAGGCTGAACTGGAGCGACAATGAAGCGGGGCGGACTCAGATATATGGCCATGGCTCGATTTTCTCTGGTGCGAGTCTGACAAAAGAATTGCATGAATTGAAAGCAAGACAACCATGAGTTCAGCTATCGGCGGAACACAGCGTCACAATGAAAATGAACTCTGATTTCATGGGTGATCGAATCAGAAGATTGAATGAGGGCCTAAACCAAGGCCTTATCACTCTCTCAACCTACTTTTTACCAATTGTTATCGGCGTCTTGTCGTTGCTGGCAATTTTTTTATGGGCGCCTCAATATTCCACCGCATCGCCGCAGCTATTGAACTTGAAGGTTGCTGTGGATTCGAGCGGCTCTTGGGGGCTTACACAGGCGCTGGCGGAACTATCAGGTAAGCTGCCTCAAGCTCACTTTGACACAAAGCGCTCTGAGTTACCCGTTTGGTTGATCTTCTCAGTTAGCAACAACACGGACCGAGCTAACCAGACCATCGAATTCCCATCCCGCCACGTAATTGATATCGCTTGCTGGGACGCAAACTCAAGGGCCCCCTTGGGGCTTGGGAATAGAAGCAACCCACAGGGCCAAATTTCACTAAACAAGTCTGGGTTTTCCCTCGATTTGCCATCATCCAGTTCAGTCAATCAAATTTTGTGCCGAGCTCGGGCAACGGGGCCGGCAAGGATTTCAGTGCTTGCTTGGTCCGAATTAGATTTCGCATTGTCGAATCAGGCGTTTCATCGCAAATCGGGACTCCTTGACGGAGGAATATTGGTTTTGGCAGCCTTCGTGATGATCACGGCCGCAATCAATCGGAATCGGTTGTATTTTTTGTTTGCCGCTTGGTTGGTCGTCAATTTGAGAATGGGGGCAATGTCATCGGGGTGGGACAACCAATGGCTAGGCAACACGGTACCGTTCGATTGGCTACTGACGATTCGCCCCGTGACGCTGGCAACCTACTACTTGTTGACTGTGACGATGTTTTCCCTTCTTTTTCGAGATGAACTCGGGAAGGTTGGACACCGGCACCTGCTTCCTGCCCTTCAATGGGCCGGATTGCCATTGCTTGTGGGGGCGATTGCAATTCCATATCAGTATTTTTTGCCGCTTTTATGGGTCTCGGCTGTCGCTGCCGTTTTAATTCTGATTTACCTCCTTGGGAAAATTGTCATACGGACACGATCAAGGGTTGCCATTTGGTACAGCGCCTCAATTGGAATCTCCTTGATCTCTAGCTTCTCGGAGATCATCGCTGCTGCTTTGGGATTGAAAGGCCTTATCGGATCCGTCAATTTCGTCACCGCCGCTCTTTCATCGAGTTTGCTTGCGGCATTGGCGATTGCGGAGCATATGCGCCAGGAACATAAGCAACGTTTGTCACTGCAAGCTGAACTGAAGCACACATATGATGCAATGCCTATCGGCTTGTTCACTCTTGATTTAAACGGGCGCTTCCTGAGCGCCAACCCTGCCCTGTTACAGATGTTGGGGCCGCTGGTTTTAACCGATGAAGGGAACAGGTGGACCGGCTACTTCAGCCCGGACGACTGGAATCGTCTCCACAAAATGGTCAATGGCAGAAGTCAGGACGAAATGGAGATCAGAGGCCGACAAATTCCCGGCTTCATTGACACCAAGCGCTTCTTCGTCAAAGCCACGCTGGCGCGGGGGAAAATCGAAGGCTCTTTGCAAGACG
>JBBKVN010000071.1:0-7034 GCA_037968455.1 Rhodoferax sp. | reverse complement strand
GGAGCACCTTGATGAGCGTCATCGCGCCAGAAGTCTTGTGGATGGCAAGAGGCTGTGGATCGAGGTGAACCCAGCACTACTGGAGGCTACGCCATGAGCCTTATGTCCATGTTGTCCGGAAGCTGGTTCGAAGACCTTGCGACTGCTACTCATGCTATTCCTGCTACCGAAGTGCCCGCCGGACCTTCAACAATAGCAATGGTAGCGACGATAGCGGTAGCAGCCCAGTCAGCCAGGTCCGAAGCAGATGACGCAGTGACCTGGCGGGTAAGCATTCCGCCGGGAACCTCGCCCGTGACCTTGGCCAAGTTTCGTGCGGCTTCCCTTGCCCTGGATGCATCAATCCTGGCGAGGAGTTTGGAGGCGCAACTTACCCCTGGTCGAGGGTGCCGGCCTCTCGGTGAGGCCATGAACGGTGGTGAGAGTGAGTTGATCAAGGGGCACCAGGCACTTTTCAGTGAGCGTGATCTGACCTTGGATGTTGCTGAAGTCTTGGCGGACCGGCTGGTGCAGCGAGACAGAAATGCAAACGACAGGCGCCTCTGCCTTGAGTGTCGGCATCTATCTGGACGTGGAACCGGGCCTCGGCGATGCGGCAACTGGCACAAGGCCAGAGTCGCTCTAAGGGCTCAGGATGCGGAGTTGCCGAGAGCGTTTATACAGCTTCCGCAACGGTGTGACGGGTTCTCAGACCGTGAGCCGACGACACCATTTTGGGTGCCAGGCGGGCGACCACCCCCATATTGGGATGGCGTTAATTCATCAATCGAAATTCCGGGAGATATAAATGGAGATTAATCATCGTGAATCAGTGCGTCCAGCATGCTCATTGTGTGGCCAAATTGCGCTGCCCATCTTCTTGTGCGAAGGCGGGTATGTCTGTGATTCCTGTGCGGAAACCGCCAGAGCCGGGAGGGACAAGACGACCAAAGAAGTAAAGAAAGCACAGCGGTCCAAGCGCGAGCAGGCCGAGGATGCCCGCTCGCTGGCCAGGGGTGAAAGTTTCACCGGGACCCCGATCTTTGACGCCGAAGTCATTGACCGGCCCGAAGCTGAGTTTTTGCCGGTAGCGTCCGCCAGCATCATGATCACCGGCGGTGAGGTGAAGCCGAGACACGACATGCCGCTCGCCGACACTCTGGCTGTCCCAAGTGTGGCTGCACTAGACGCTTCGGCAAACCGCCTGGAGTTGATCTCCATCATGGGCACCGATGTGGCCGCAATGGCGCTCGATGCCGCTGACACGATCTCGGCGAGCAATAGCCTGGAGAAGATGCTTGCCCATCAAATGGCGGTTTGCCACAACAGTGCCATGCGCTATGTCAGCAAGGCTAGCCTCGAGCAGGATCCTGCCCATGCAGTGCGCATGATGAACTTGAGTGTCCGACTCATGGATACGTTTCAGAGCGGTTTAATCACCCTCAAACGCCTGCGTGGGACGGGCGAACAGCGAATCACAATTCAGCATGTGAACGTGACGGACGGGGGGCAGGCGGTGATCGGTCAGGTTCAGGCCGGGGGCGGAGGTGCGAAATGACGGGAAACCCCATGCAAGCCTTGTGCGGTGCCCATTGCCGCACTACCGGACAGCCCTGCAAAAACCATCAGATGGCCAATGGCCGCTGCCGGATGCATGGCGGAAAGGGTCTGGGGCGACCCGTCAAGCATGGCTACTTCACCAAAGAGGCCTTGGAGGAGCGCGGGAGGTTGCTGGCGCTCAATCGTGAGATTCGAGCTCAGCTCAAGGAATTGAAGTCCTGACGCTCGGACTGTCTACCAGACCGGGGGAAGTCCATTCGACCTTAACAGGTGTCTATTGAAGCGGGTGAAGTCCAGTCGTCCTGCTTCGAGTACACGCGACTGTCTGGCCCGACAAACAAGAGTCGGTCGTCGATAAGATGGTCCAGTTGTTGCCCATCGCTCGCCAGCATCGCACTGCGAAGGCATGCCTCGGCGACCCGAATTTCGTTCTCGCGCGCGGGACTGGAGTCTGAGTTGTCGGTCATGAGTCGGTTCCTCCCGTTGGAATTCAAATTAACGCAGGCCATATCGTGCGCTTGATAATCAGGTCTGCGCGGCAGCACTTCTCAAGCAACGATTTCGCAACGCGCTTCAAAATTCTAAACGTCTGCTCCTGGTCGCGAGGTGCGTCTGGGGCTGGTGATGATAGAAGGAACGTCATGAAGATTCCCTACGACAAAGTGCAGCACTTTGCAGCAGGCGCGGCAATAGCGTCCCTGGTGGTCACGGTTACCGGCTCGCTTTCCTTGGCTGGAGCCGCTGTGTTGCTGGTCGGGGCGGGTAGAGAGGTCTATGACGCCTGCCACCCGGATACGAACACGGCTGACATCTGGGATGTTGTGGCGACCTGCGCGGGCTGGATTCCTGTGGCGCTGGTAGTGCAGTTAACCCAGCTGTAACGCTGAGCCCAGTGCCGACCTTCTTAATGTCCGGTCTGAGTTAATTGGCGTACTGTCGTGAATGTCCGTTGTTGGTCATTGCGGAGCTTGCGATTGTGGTGTGAGCGATACGCACCAACTTTTGGGAACCGGTTCGTAACCAGGAGCTAATCAAGGTTACTAGGGTTAACCCTATACTGCACTGCAACATCGTTTGTTTCTGGAGGAACCCATCATGACAAACACAGCACTGCATCAAGCAAATTTGGCTCAAGAGGCTAAACAATTGGCAGTCTCCCTACGCGAATTGGGATTGGCTTCGCGTCGTTTCACCATCTCACTGTGGAAGTGGCTGACAAAGCCTAGTCAAGCTTGCCTCGCGAAAACTGCTCGTAAGGACGCCGAGAGACTGCGTGCTGTTGCCGACAAGCTCTACCGCGCCGACCCTCATTACGTGCAAGATATCTACGCAGCGGCCCCCCGTCATGAGCTGGCAGCCAGCTACGTGCAAGACCTTTATGCTGCTGCGGACGACATGCTCGAGTGCACAGCCAGTGCCCGATAACAAAAAGCGACAGTGCCGCTAAAAGATGACTTGGCAATGAATTGTGCACCCGAAAGCCGTCTACCGTGACCAGCGGCAACGGGTCTTGGCACTCAGGGCGGTGAAGTTTTCGCCACTGCTGGTAGTTCATGGGTATTGCCGAACGGCTGCTCTGGAGCACGCAAATCGGAAAGTTGTGAGACAGCAATAGGCCTTCCCTCCTTTCGAGTCCCACAGCTGAACGTCAACCCCTAGTCGGGGCAGGCCTGACCCGTCAGTGGCCAAAGCGGTCCACCGCCGCGTCACCTTGAAGGGCAGCAACGCGGGTTGTAGCTGAGGGCCACCAATACCTGCTTCTGGGAAGGCAATTTTGTGCTTTGGGAGACCGGGGCCGACCTGCCATACGCCGGATTGGTCTGTGTGTTCGCCATCGAACAGACGCAAGGCGAGCCAGGCCAGACACTTGCAGATACATCCTGCTGGAGACACTGTTGCTACTTTTCATTCCCCTCACCCCGGGTGCTGGGGCGCTTTATTTGCAATGCATTTATAAGTTACTATTTTGAGCCGTTCACTCCAGCGCTCACTCAACGCCATGGCGCGATTGGCACTTCGCACCGGTGTCAAGGCCATGAAGCTGGCCACGAAAACAGCAAAAAATCCGCGCAAACCAAGAGTGGTCAAACCCAAGTCGGCCCGACCCCGCACAGCAACGCGCACTTTGTCAGGAGGTGCTTCTGTACTAACTAAAAAATCAGCAAGTACCCTTGTGCGGGCGAAGATGCCGCAGTGGACCACTGGCAAGGTATCCGGTGTCAGCGGTGTCAGGCGCTACCGGCTTTACAAGCCATCGGGCGTGCAGAGTGGCGAGCGCCTACCCCTGGTGGTGATGCTGCATGGCTGTGCACAGGATGCTCAAGCACTGGCAGCGAGTACCCAAATGAACCGCTTGGCGCAGGTCGAACGCTTCATGGTGCTTTATCCGGAACAGGACCGACTATCCAACCTGCAAAACTGCTGGAATTGGTACGACACGCGTGCCGGGCGTGCGCAGCGAGAAGCCGACTCGGTGGCTTCTGCCGTTGACCATATCTGTCGAACACAACCGGTGGACCCGCAGCGTATTGCCTTGGTGGGCCTGTCGGCTGGGGCTAGCTTGGCGGGCTTGCTGGCAGTTCGTCAACCCGAGCGCTTTCGGGCAGTGGTGATGCATTCCGGCATCGGGCCGGGCTTGGCGAACTCATCGGCAAGCGCCCTGAGTGCGATGCGGGGACGCCGTGTGGCTGTTCCCCTTGCGCCACTCGTTGTTGGCTTGCATCTACCCGGTTTACTGGTCATTCAAGGAAGTGTCGACCCCATCGTGGCGCCCAGCAATGGCGCCCGGGTTGCCCAACTGTGGGCAGTTCGAGAGGGCGCCAATGCGGGACGGCCACGCACCGTACAACGTGGCAAACGCTACCCTGCAATGGTCACGGATTACCGCAATCGGGGCCGACTTGTGGCGACACTCTGCATTGTCAACGGATTGGGCCACGCTTGGAGTGGCGGTGCCCCGGGTTTGCCTTACAGCGACCCCAAGGGCCCGGATGCTTCGCGCATGGCCTGGTCCTTCATGAAAAAGCAATTCGCCAACAGCGCCAAGTAGCTGTAGTCAACATCACACAGAGCCCGAAGTTGACTAGGTTTACCCACCGCTCCCGGCCAACTCTTGTAGGTCAACTCCTGCAATGGATTTTGATGCAGTCAGCGTCACTTTTTCCGACTTTCAACGGCATATACATACGGCCGGTTTTGGGAAGGCATTTCGGCAAGCTGACTGACAGCAATGGGACCTCTTCCTGCTTTTCGAGTCCGCAGCTGAACGTCAGCTTTTGGTCGGGACACGCTCACCGGGTTCAAGTTCGATATATGGCTATGGGAGCGGGTGAAGTCCAGAAGTGCGTCTCTTCTGTACGCTGTCGTACAGATGGAGCCAGGGTAAACCCTTAATATCGGCCCTGGCAGTCTTTTCTAAGCACAACAGCCATATGGCGTTTCCCCCGGTAAAGGCGACGCAGACTGAACCGACCACTTGCAACCACCTTCGGAGGCCTTCATGAACTATCTGCTTAGCTTGTACCAAGCTTCTTCATCATTTGATAATCCAGCGGCGCGTATGTCTCGTTTCTACTTTGATGCTGCTCGAGAGCAATATGCGAATGCAGTTCGATTTGGAGTCCTCAGGCAGTCTATGCTTGGGTGGGCAAGGTTCGAAAGAGGCATCTGCTTACTGGAAACAGCCGCGCTAGGACCCTGGGCTCGCAGCAAATAACGAAGTAAAGAAGTAAAGAGTCAGGTCTACGCCCTCCCATTGCATCTGGTAGGACGCTAGGCCTTGGCCAGACTTTCAAGTTCATGGTTGCATCGCACCTCGAAAACAAGAGGCTGAACAGTGTTCAATGATTGGAGGCGGCCGCGGCATCCATTGCACCTGGTCTATCCGAGCAATCGGCATCTGAGCGCCAAGCTTCGTGTATTAAGTGGTGGAGGTGTTTGCACCGTTCGATGACCGAAGAGGCAAGGCGATTCCCCTCGGCAGAATTGGTTGGCCAGCAGTTCGGAGCAGCGCACACGGGTGGCGCCGCAGTGGGAAAACCTGACATTGCCGCCGAAAAAGGACTCGGCACTCGCTCGCGAACAACGCTGCCCGTCTTTGAGGTTTCCACAGTCTTCTTAATGCCGCCTTGACTTCCAGGGCAAGGAGTCTGAGCTGGGCGCAGAGGTGCTCGCCGGAGCCAGTGGGCATCACCCGGCTGAGTGGACATCAATCGACGTCCTTTGAGCGCTAATTGGTTATGCAATCCCAACGTCCGCTCCTGGTCGGTACATGCTCGACGAGTCCGTGCCCAAAACAGTCGTACGCCGGGGTCAGAAACGGTCACTCGACGTGAAGGTAATCTGCCGGCGGAGCGCGCCAGCGCCGAACGACCCCCGCAACGCAGGTGTTGGGCGGTCAGATTGACTGGTTAGGAAGCGCACTGCGCGTGCACTTGCAATGCACCTACTTTTCAGCCAACGCAAACCCGGCGTTTCCGGGTGCCACAACGGAAACAAATATAAATGGCACAGAGCCCGTGTTCAGGGCGCCATGCACCTGCCCAGCCTTTGCAATTGCGATGTCTCCCGCCGCTATATGCGCAACGAAGCCTCCCCCTTTGTAATACTCGGCCTCACCGGAGATGACGGTCCAGGTATCTTGGCCATGCGGATGCAGGTGAGCAGCTATTTCCTGGCCGGGGTGAGCATGCCAAACGACAACCGCTGAGTCCTCAGTTTCCAGAACAACCGACCGAATTGGTTCGCCATCGGAAGGGCGAACGTAATCCCCGACTGAAAATACTCTTTCGCCTGATTTCATAAGCACCACCGATATATAGAGGTTGGACGGGTCATCTTACAGAGGAGCAGGAGCTGAGCGTTCAAACCATTCCATTGGATGCACTGGGTACAACTGGATGCCAGCTCTTGGTGGCATTTGCAATGGGCGCTTTTGGTCGACATTCGCCCGCCGGGTCCTTGCCCGTTGCGAGTCACATATGCGAGGGCCCCCACTGGCAATCATGGGTGCAATTCAGCGTCACTGATGGTGAGCGCCCCTGCGTCGACTAGTGTGGTCCGGCGGAGGTCGTGGACGAGCGCTGTCGTTTGGGTGGTTTTGCAACGACGTCCGTCACGCCCCCATCGCTTTTGAAGTCGGGGATATTCAATGCGTCATCCACGGCGCTCTTGATAGAGGCCTGAGCAGTTGGCAGGGTTTCCCTTGTCAACGTCAACGTGTCTTTGAGAAGTCCAGCGGCTAAGTTGCCGTTTTCGCCGGCATTCGTGAGTCCGGCGTACAAGTCATCGCAAGCCTTGTCCTGAATTGGCGACACCTGGCTTTCAATGACATGGGCAAATTCGCGGCTGGTTGCTGCAGCAAACGAAAAAATCTGACGGATATAAGCCTTGGCGCTTTCGGCCGCTGGCAGTACCGACCGAATTTGAAGCTGAATCAACTCGTCAAATCCTTTTGACCTCGCCAGGCTTGAGAAATGATGTGTTGTGTTGTCAAG
>JBBKVN010000070.1:0-5958 GCA_037968455.1 Rhodoferax sp. | reverse complement strand
TTCCCAGGTACGAGCGCTATAGCGGAATGGTTTGCTGGTTAAAGCGCCCACCGGGCAAATATCGATCATGTTGCCCGACAACTCCGAGTCAACTGTCTGACCAATAAAGGTCTCAATTTCTGCGTGCTCGCCGCGATGGGACATGCCCAACTCCATCACCCCGGCGACTTCTTGTCCGAAGCGAACACAGCGCGTGCAATGAATACAACGGCTCATTTCCTGCATGGAAACCAAAGGCCCAATGTCTTTCACGGCAACAACCCGCTTCTCTTCCTCGTAGCGTGAGGATGATCCCCCGTAACCGACAGCGAGGTCTTGAAGTTGGCATTCACCTCCCTGGTCACAAATTGGGCAGTCCAGCGGGTGATTGATCAGCAAGAACTCCATCACCGACTGCTGCGCCTTGATCGCCTTGTCGCTTTTTGTTCGAACGATCATCCCTTGCGTCACAGGAGTGGCGCAGGCAGGCATTGGCTTGGGCATCTTCTCCACGTCAACCAAGCACATGCGGCAGTTTGCCGCGATACTCAATTTCTTGTGGTAGCAGAAATGTGGAATATAGGTGCCAGCTTTTTCGGCTGCATGCATGATCATGCTGCCTTCGACAATGTCAACCTTTTTTCCGTCGAGTTCAATTTCAATCATCGTGGGACTCGCTCAAACGTATGCAGGGACCATGCAGGTCTTATGCTCAACGTGGTATTCAAATTCATGGCGGAAGTGCTTGATCATGGCCCGCACTGGCATGGCGGCGGCATCACCCAAAGCGCAAATGGTTCGCCCCTGAATGTTGTCAGCGACCGAATTCAACAAATCCAGATCGGATAGACGTCCTTGACCATTTTCGATACGGTCGACCATGCGGGACAACCAGCCCGTACCCTCACGGCAGGGCGTGCATTGACCACACGACTCGTGCATATAGAAGTAGCTGAGTCGTTGCAAGCTCTTGACCATACAACGGCTGTCATCCAGCACAATGACCGCGCCTGATCCGAGCATCGACCCGGCTTTGGAAATGGAGTCGTAATCCATCGTGCAATCCATCATTATGTTTGCTGGGAGGATGGGTGACGACGACCCCCCCGGGATGACTGCCTTCAACTGACGTCCTTTGCGCACGCCACCTGCAATTTCGAGCAACTTCGAAAATGGCGTGCCCATCGGAATTTCGTAATTGCCTGGTAGCTCAACATCGCCGCTGATGGAGTAGATCTTGGTACCACCGTTGTTTGGTTTGCCACATTCAAGATAGGCTTGGCCACCATTTCGAATGATCCACGGCACCGCGGCGAAGGTCTCGGTATTATTGATCGTGGTCGGTTTTCCATACAAACCAAAACTTGCTGGAAACGGGGGTTTGAATCGGGGTTGACCCTTTTTACCTTCTAAGGATTCCAGCAACGCGGTTTCCTCACCGCAGATGTAGGCACCAAAACCATGAGCGGCATGCAGCTGAAAGCTGAAGCCGCTGCCCAAAATATTGTCGCCCAACAACCCTGCGGCACGGGCTTCTTCCAGTGCCTCCTCAAACCGCTCATAACTCTTGAAAATCTCGCCATGGATATAGTTGTATCCAACGGAGGTACCCATTGCATAGGCCGCAATGATCATGCCCTCAATGACGATATGAGGATTGAATTGCAGGATTTCCCGGTCCTTGCAAGTGCCAGGCTCCCCTTCGTCGGAGTTGCATACCAAATACTTTTGACCTGGAAATTGGCGGGGCATAAAGCTCCACTTCAATCCGGTTGGAAATCCAGCGCCACCCCGTCCGCGCAGTGCAGACTCTTTCACCACGGCAATGACTTGATCCTGCGATAGCCCTTCCCCGCCGTCTTTGGCTAGTATTTTGCGAAGCGCTTGGTATCCACCTCGGGCTTCATAGTCTTTCAAACGCCAATTCACGCCATTCAATTCAGCGTAAATCTGCGGATTGATGTGCCGATCATGAAAACAGGTTTGAACACCCGTTGACTGAAATTGAGCAAGTAGTTTTTCAGCAAACATTATTTAGCCTCCGCCGCACGGAGCCCATCGACCAACTCGTCCAGCTTGTCATTGCTCATAAAACTACACATCGTTCGGTCATTCACCAACAAGACCGGTGAGTCAGCACAAGCCCCCAGGCACTCGCATTGTTGCAATGTGAACATTCCATCAGGGGTGGTTTCATTCATGTGAATGCCGAGCTTCTGCTCCAGATGCTGGAGGGCTTTACCGCCATCTCTCAGTTGGCAGGGCAAGTTGGTGCAGACATTCAGCTTGTATTTACCAACGGGCTTCTGGTTGTACATGTTGTAGAAGCTTGTGACTTCATGCACCGCCATTGGCGCCATTCCAAGGAAATCGGCGACGATTTTCTCGCTCTCAGCACTGACATGACCTTGTTCTTGCTGCACGATAGCCAAACAGGCCATGACCGCAGATTGCATCTGATCAGACGGGTACTTCGCGACCTCTTTCTCAAATCGAGCTTGCATGGAAGGAGTCATCATTGCCGGGGTCATCTGTCAATCTCTCCAAACACAATATCCATCGTCCCGATAACCGCAACGGCGTCGGCAATCATGTGACCCCCAGCCATCTCATTCAAAGCAGCCAAGTGCACAAAGCCAGGTGGTCGAATTTTCAATCGGTAAGGCTTGTTCGCTCCGTCACTGATCAAATAAATGCCGAACTCGCCCTTTGGGTGCTCAACAGCAGCATAGGCCTCGCCTTCCGGCACATGGAAACCTTCTGTGAACAACTTGAAATGGTGGATCAACTCCTCCATGTTCGACTTCATGGACTCGCGATCAGGAGCAGCCACTTTGTGGTTGTCTGTAATCACAGGCCCAGGATTGACTCGAAGCCACTCCACACACTGCTTGATGATGCGATTGGATTGCTTCATTTCCTCCATGCGAACCAGATAGCGATCGTAACAATCACCGGTCTTGCCCACAGGGATATCGAAGTCCATTTGATCGTAGACATCGTAGGGTTGCTTTTTGCGCAAATCCCACGCAATCCCTGAACCGCGCAGCATAGGTCCAGTGAATCCCATATTCAGAGCACGCTCAGGCGAGACGACGCCAATTCCCACTGTGCGCTGCTTCCAGATTCGATTTTCAGTAAGAAGCGTGTGGTACTCACCCAAATAAGTGGGGAAGCGTTGAGTGAAATCGTCAATGAAGTCCAGCAAAGAGCCTTGACGATTGGCATTGAGCTCCGCGATACCCTTGGCGTTTCGGACTTTGTTAGCCTTGTACTGGGGCATCGAGTCAGGCAAATCGCGATAGACGCCACCGGGTCGGAAATAGGCTGCATGCATGCGGGCGCCACTGACCGCCTCATACATGTCAAACAAATCCTCACGCTCACGAAACGTGTAGATCAAAATCGTTGAACTACCGCAGTCGTTTCCATGTGACCCCAACCACATGAGGTGATTGAGCAAGCGAGTGATTTCCGAAAACATCACTCGGATGTATTGCGCCCGAACCGGAACATCAATACCGAGCAGTTTTTCAATCGCCAGGCAGTAGGCGTGCTCATTGCACATCATGGACACATAGTCCAATCGATCCATATAAGGCAGCGACTGAATGAAGGTCTTGCTTTCCGCCAGTTTCTCAGTCGCGCGGTGCAACAAGCCAATATGCGGATCAGCGCGTTGAATCACCTCGCCGTCAAGCTCCAACACCAATCGCAGCACTCCGTGGGCGGCCGGGTGTTGTGGACCAAAGTTAAGTGTGTAGTTTTTTATTTCAGCCATGAGCCCACTGCTTAATGCAGGCCTCCATAATTATTCTCACGAACAATACGTGGAGTCACCTCACGCGGCTCAATTGTGACGGGCTGGTAAATCACGCGCTTGCTTTCTGCGTCATAACGCATTTCAACGTGGCCGGTCGTTGGAAAATCTTTTCTGAACGGATGGCCAATAAAGCCGTAATCGGTCAAGATCCGACGCAAGTCATTGTGACCCTCAAAGACAATGCCAAAAAGATCGAACGCTTCACGCTCAAACCAGTTCGCCGAATTCCAAAGGTCATTGACACTTGGCAAACTTGGGAATGCGTCGTCCGAGGCAAAGACCTTCAGTCGAATGCGTTGATTCAAACTGACAGACAACAAATGAACGACGACGCAAAAACGGGCGCCCTCGTAGCCACCGTCTTTGTATTCAGAGTAGTCGACACCGCAGAGGTCAATTAACTGCTCAAACGCACACGACGGATGGTCGCGCAGGGTCTTTGCCACCTCCATATAGTCAACAGCACTTACGATTGCAGTGATCTCACCCAAGGCAACTTCGACGCTCTTAAGTTTTACACCCAGCAAGTCGGAAACCGTGGCTCTCAAAGAGTCAACATTTACGGCATAAACAGTCATTTAGACGTCCTCAAGCGCGGGCAATAGTTTGGGTACGGCGAATTTTTTGCTGTAACTGCATGATGCCGTACAGAAGGGCTTCAGCAGTGGGAGGGCAACCCGGGACGTATATATCCACTGGCACAACACGATCACAACCCCGAACAACTGAGTAGCTATAGTGGTAGTAGCCTCCGCCATTGGCACAGGAACCCATGCTGATGACCCACCGCGGCTCAGACATCTGGTCGTATACCTTTCGGAGCGCGGGAGCCATTTTGTTACACAACGTACCAGCCACAATCATCAGATCGGACTGCCGCGGGCTTGCACGAAAAACCTCTGCCCCAAAACGACTAATATCATAGCGAGCCGCTGCCGCATGCATCATTTCGACCGCGCAGCAAGCCAAACCAAAGGTCATTGGCCAAACAGAACCTGTCTTGGCCCAATTCATCACCGAGTCATAACTCGTGGTGACGAAGCCTTCTTTCAATACACCTTCGATCATTGCATCACTCCCAGTCAAGGGCCCCTTTTTTCCATTCGTAGATAAAACCTACAACCAGAATGCTCAAGAACACCATCACAGACCAAAAACCAAGCAAGCCAACCTCCTTGAGCGACACGGCCCAAGGAAACAGGAAGGCAATTTCGAGGTCAAAAATGATGAAAAGAATCGCCACCAGGTAGTAACGGACGTCGAACTTCATTCGAGCATCTTCAAACGCCTCAAAACCACACTCGTACGGGGAATTTTTCGCCGGATCAGGGCGATTTGGGCCAAGAATGTAGCCCAATACCTGAGGAACAACCCCGACCGCTATACCAACCAAGATGAACAAAAGAACGGGTAAGTACTGATCAAGGTTCATCTGGAGGCTCTGGTCAAGGTCAAAGCTTGCTGCAAAATTTTGCAGCAAGCTTGTTATCTGGTGCCGTCGGCGAGACTCGAACTCGCACAGCTTTCGCCACTACCCCCTCAAGATAGCGTGTCTACCAATTTCACCACGACGGCTGCTTTCAGTTGCCCTGATTGCATGAGGAACATGCGTTTTCTAGCTTTCAGGACAGCTATTATTTTAGCCTGAATTCACCCTCTTTCCCGCCCGGAAGACGGGGGAATTCAATTTGTTGTTAGTTCGCCGGGATTTGCGCAGCACCCGTGGCAGGTACTGCCGGAACAACTGGAGCAGGAGCAACTGGCGCGGGAGCAGTCACGCCCTCAAGCACGCTTCCAGAGCTTGCCGCCGGTTTCGCAACCCCGAAATAGGCCAACAAAAGTGTTGCCGAAAAAAACACTGTCGCCAAAACCGCTGTCGTACGAGAGAGAAAATTTGCGCTACCGGTTGCGCCAAAAAGGCTACCCGATCCACCGCTGCCAAATGCAGCACCCATGTCTGCCCCTTTTCCGTGTTGAATCAAAATAAGACCCACCATAACCACTGCAGAAATCATCTGCACGGCAAGCAACACTGTCAATAACCCGTTCATCAATTACTCCTAAAACTCAAATGGCCTGCGCTTTATATCAGCGGGCTGCGTCAATTATTGACAAAAAATCGATTGGTTTGAGGGAAGCCCCCCCCACCAATCCAC
>JBBKVN010000069.1:0-5091 GCA_037968455.1 Rhodoferax sp. | reverse complement strand
CAGCGGCGCCACCGGAGTTCCGTCCAGCAGCCAAGCAAGCCCCTCAGCGCGCCACCACGCAGACGCGCGCTGCCAGCCCTCAACCATCTCTGGCCGCACCTGCCATGCCGCAAGGGATTGTGGACGAACTGCACGCCATGAAGGCCTTGATCGAGGACCGTTTCAACACACTGACATGGCTCGGCCAAGCCCGCCAAAACCCGATTCACTCAAATTTGATGCTCAAAATGATCCGGGCCGGGTACTCACCCACCCTGTCACGCACCATCCTTGAGCGCATGCCAGAGGACATTGGCGCAGCCGAGTCCGTACGCTGGGTCATGGACATTTTGGAACGCAACCTCAAGACAGACGCTGATACCAGCCCCATTCACGAAGAGGGTGGCATTTTTGCCCTGGTTGGCGCAACGGGCGTTGGAAAAACCACTACGGCAGCCAAACTGGCGGGCCTCTGTGCCCGTGTCCACGGACCTAGCAGTGTGGGCCTCATTACCTTGGACACTTACCGTGTAGGCGCCCACGAGCAGCTTCGCTCTTATGGCCGCATGCTAGGTGTCGTGGCCCATCTGGCCCATGACCGTGCTGCCCTGCAAGACTTGCTGGGCCTGCTTGCCAACAAGAAGATGATTTTGGTGGACACCACCGGCTTGGCTCCCAGCGACCCGCGCAAACGTGACATGCTTGAAGTTCTCGATTTGCCCAAGGTGAACCGTTTGCTGGTGCTGAATGCCGGCGCTCATGGCGACACGCTGGATGACGTGGTGTCGTCCTTCAAGTCCAGCGGAATTCAGCAAGCCATTCTGTCCAAGATTGACGAGGCCGCCAAAGTCGGCCCCGCACTGGATGCCATCATCCGCCATCAATTGCTGCTGCGCGGAGTCACGATGGGCCAAAAGGTCCCCGAGGATTGGGAGTCTGCAGATGCGGCCAAGCTCATTCGACTGTCCATGCGGGCGCCAACCAAATCAGCGTTTGACCCCAAACCGGCGGACTTGGGCTTCTTCTTCACCCAGCCCGCCGCAACGCAGACAGGGCGCTTTGATGCTTGACGCATGCGTCAACCAGGGAGCCGGGTTGCAGCAGATAGGCTCGCAAACGGCACCAAGAGTCATCGCCATGGCCAGCCACGGCGATCAGCAAGGCGAACTGCCCTTGCTCTGGAGCTTGTGCTCCACCCTCGTCGACCTGGGGTACTCGGTCGTTGTCTTGGATGCTCACACCACGGAGTCAGGCAACAACCCCGGTTTAGCCCAACTCCTGGACGGAACTACCTGGCGCAACGAGCACCTCAGTGAGCCCAACTCATGGTCCGTCCTTCCTGCTGCACAGGGCTTGCGCAATATGGCGATCCGGCGCTCCGAGCCAGATAACCCACTGGCGCCGCTGGGTGGACTTCTGGGAAACTACGGTGTGATCGTGATGTATGCGCGGGCTGAAATACTCGTCGACCTTCTGCCGGGCACCGGCATTGAACCGCTGCTCTCGGTGTCACCACTTAAAATGTCATCCATCACGGCCTACCAGTCCCTCAAACAGATGTTGCTAAACGCCGGCCTCAAGCCTACATTGGCTCATATTGCGTTTAACTCTGAAACCAAGTCTGAGCCAGCAACGCACTCGGCTGTCCAAAAGCTACAGGAATGCTCCCTGGCTTTTTTGGGATACCGTGTGGATGCGCTCACTATCAGGGTGGGAGACGCTGAAGAGCGTATTGCCGATGACGTGCACCGACTGACCTTGCGCCTGCTGGAAAACGCCATGCCGCTGCACAGATACCAACTTGGAGGAAGCCTCTGATGTACACCGCCAAAGGCCACCTGGACCGCAACGCCATGATCAAGCAGTACCAACCGCTGGTCAGACGCTTGGCGCACCACATGATGGCCAAGCTGCCCGCCAATGTTCAGGTCGATGACTTGATTCAAGTGGGTTTGCTCGGTTTGTCTGAGGCGCTGACCCGCTATGAGGCAGCGCAAGGCGTTCAATTTGAGACCTTCGCCACCCAGCGAATTCGGGGCGCGATGCTGGACGAGTTGCGTGAGAACGACTGGATGTCTCGTGGCTCCCGTAAAAGCCAAAAGGAAATTGAACAGGCCATGCGGCGCCTTGAGCACACCTTGGGCCGCACCCCAATAGAGAGCGAAATTGCCGCAGAGCTCAAAATGCCGCTCGCTGACTATCAAACACTTCTGGGCAAGGTCCGCGGAACCCAGCTGGTCTACATTGAAGACATGACACGCGGCAACGACGATGACGACAGTTTTCTTGATCGCCACGTGGCTGACGAAGAAGCAGATCCGTTGAGCATGCTGAGAGACCAGCGGATTCGCCAAGCTTTGGTGCAAGCTATCAAGAATCTGCCTGAGCGTGAACAGTTCATCATGAGCATGTACTACGAGCAGGACATGAATCTCAAAGAGATTGCAGCCGTTCTGGAGGTGACTGAATCCCGTGTGTGCCAGCTGCACAGCCAATCCATAGCGCGCCTACGCGCCAAAATGCGAACGCATTAAAGTCGATCTGACAACAAAAAGCCCGTTCAATAACGGGCTTTTTGTTGTCAGATCGTTGGCTCAAGTGGCAATGGAATTGAACGTCCCCGACGGTTTTCCAGGCGCGCCATACGGGCCAATCGCCTTGGCATACGTCGCAGTGCGGGAGGCCGGAACCAACATGTGCAAGGAACGCTCCACAACCACACTTTGGCGAATCAGACTCTCTCGCCGGATGGCTAGGCCGCTGGAAATCCGCTTCAACCGCAATTGAAACGCGGGTGTTCTCAACGCTGCCGAGCCCAACCTCGGCCCTAACTGGGAGAAATTCACAGCCCCCTGTCGCAGGGCAGAGCTGGCCAGTGCGAGAGCCTGCGGATCTCCCTGAACCAAGGCTTCAGAAACTTCGCGAATGAGTTGCTCGATGGAAGCCAGCGCTTTCTCGATGTCAGCGGGAATCAGCATGTCGTGCTCCCCACTGATCCATCAAAAATCAGTTGGAGGTTCGCTTGAGGAGTTCCTGGGCGGAAGAGATCAGCTTGTCCGCGATTGCCTCGGGGTTCACTTTGTAGGTACCCTGTGCGATTGCCGCTCGCACCGATTTGACTTTTTCCATGTCGACATCCGCCGCTTCGCTGCGTTTGGATGCTTCCAACGTGCGTGCCATGGGCGACACGGTCACGGCAACGCCCGCCGACGGCGCTTGCGCGCTGGCTGCCGCCGCGGCCGTGCTTGCGCTCTGCCCCCCTTTGGCGGGTGCATTCGCAGCTGTCGAATTGACTGGGACAGAAGTATCTGAAGGTTGACCTATTTTCATCGTGCTCTCCAAAACTACAGTACGTGTAGCCTCGTAGGTTCACTATCGGCGCTATTTCAGCCGACTTTAGCTCTATTTTTAGCGAGCGGGGAATATTCATATATCCAACCTCACGGTTCTGCTGTCCACCACCACGCCGGATAGCACCCGGCCATTGTCCATTTTCACCCGCGCCGACTGCCCAACGACGCCAGCACTCATCGCTTGCCCCGCTGAAGTAATCTGAAAACCAGCCCCCTGGGCTACGACCCGCACCTGGGAACCAGACTGAAAGACCTGGGCGGCGCGGGTCATGCCCGCCCGAATTGCCTGACCAGCCGGTAGCGTTCTGGCAGCCACCTGACCGACCCATTGGGACGGATTGGCCATGACGGGCGACCGCTCTTCCGCCCAATCGACTTCAGCTTCAATCGCATCATCCTCCGTCAAAACGGTGCCTGGCAACACATGGCTTTTCAGAACCCACGCGGAACCGAAGGCCCGGATGGTGATGGGCAAGAACACATTCCAACGGGACGGCCCCTCAAGACAACGCAGACCCAGACGTGTTTTCCCCCATAGCTGCGTTCCCACGGGAATATAGGGTTCGACCCGAGCGCATGGGGCCAATTGAAGCCGCCGGTCCAACGCTCCCATCACAACTTCCATGCGCAAGGGCAGCGACTCGGTCGGACGGATGTTTGAAACGGCCTCATCCAGCCAGCGCTGGGTCGCATGCAGATAGTCAGGCGCACTTTCCTGGGCCTGGGCCTGTGGCATGCATGCCAGGACGACGGCCAAACCAAGGCCCGCGGACCACCGCCCGCCCTGAAATGAACTTGATCGTTGATTGAACATGGCACCCCTCCAGATTGATGCCTTGAATATAGGGAGACCGCTGAACCAGAAATCTTTCAAATGCACGCGATTTACCCGTTTATTTGGAGTTTAGAAATCCCCGGTGGTTTTCATAATCACTTCACGGCAGGCAAAACGACGATAGCAAAGCCGCCTGGATATCGAAAGCTGAGGTGAAATATGTTGAACAATTTGACAAGCGGTCTGGATTTTCAATCCAAGGCACTGCTGCTGCGCGCAGAGCGTCAGCGCGTCATTGCCAGCAACATCGCCAATGCGGACACGCCGGGATACGCGGCGCGTGACCTGAATTTCAAGGCAGCCATGGCCGAGGCCACTGGCGGAGGCACCCTTCAGGCCAGCACATCAGGAAGCACAGCGGGCACCACCCACCCCAAGCACATTCCGCTGACCGGGGGCACGCTGGGCGAAAGTGCTCATCTGGGCTATGTGGTTCAAACCCAGCCCAGCTTGGACGGCAACAGCGTTGACCTTGACCAGGAACGTGCCAATTTCGTGGACAACGCCGTCCGCTACGAAGCCACCCTGCGCTTTATCAATGGCCGCTCCAAAACGATCTTGAGTGCCATTCAAGGCCAGTAATACCGGCCCCAAGGAGAACCCCATGTCCATGTTTTCAATTTTCAGCGTTTCTGGCAGTGCCATCAGCGCCCAGTCACAGCGCCTCAATGTAGTCGCCAGCAATCTGGCGAATGCCGATGCCGTGGCAGGCCCGGACGGCAAGGGCTACAAAGGTCGGCAAGTGGTCTTTGAGACCGTTCCCATGGGCTCCGAGGCATCCTCTGGCGTCAAGGTAAGCGCCATCAGCGAAAGTGACGCCCCGCTTCGCAAGGTCCACAACCCAAGCCACCCTTCGGCCGACGCCGATGGCTACGTGACGCACTCCAACGTCAACCCGGTCGAGGAAATGGTGAACATGATCTC
>JBBKVN010000068.1:0-7175 GCA_037968455.1 Rhodoferax sp. | reverse complement strand
GTCTTTGATGACGGCGTTCAGGTCCAGGGTTTTGAATTCTTCGGCGTAGTTGAACGCCTCGCCCATGGGATTGGCCTGCGGCGTTTGCGGGTGCAAAACCTTCAGGTTCAGCTGGTTGGGCCACCAGTTGGCGTTGCGCGTGGCGCCGGCCACTGCCTGGGTTTGGGCACTGGCTGCGAATGGGCATTTGGCTTCGGTTGACATGGTGTTCTCCTTCGGTTGTTCGCGAACTTGCCATTTCAGTCTAGGCTATTGAATTCGAACAATCCATTGATTTCTCGCAATGGGGGCGATAGTGCACGCCTCATGGCGGCCAACGGTGGAGAGCGGTCAGTCCGTAGAATCGGCGTCTTTTTGTCTGCGCCATGCACACTCTCGAACAACTTCGGGCCGGTCAACTGCTCGGCATCCAGCGGCTCTCCCTGGCCTGCGGCTTGGCCGAGTTCCCTCGCGAGATCTTTGCGCTGGGCGACACGCTGGAAATTCTCGACCTGTCGAACAACGCACTCTCGGAGCTACCGGCTGACCTGCCTCGTTTGCACCGCCTGCGGGTGATTTTTTGCTCCAATAACCAGTTCACCGAATTGCCTACGGTGCTGGGGCAATGTGCGAGTTTGACGATGATCGGTTTCAAGGCCAACCAGATTCGCGAGGTGGCGGACGCATCCCTGCCAGCGGCCTTGCGCTGGTTGATCCTCACCGATAACCAGTTGCAAGCCTTGCCGGCGTCCATTGGGCGTGCAAATGACTGACGGCTGAGGCAAAGGACAGCGCCATGTCGGACACCTGGGTCCAGTCCAGTTGCAGGCCGGGGGCATACACATCGCGCGTGCAAGAGTCCAGGCTGGGCGGGCCGGCCAAAACAACAAAGCCGGGGTCGATCAAGGCCAACACCAGCGCGCACACGCCGTCGGGGTGATCACTCACCACGCCACGCACGGGAATCAGACTGGCGTGGTCGCCGGCGCGCAGGGTGGCGGCCATTTCGCACTGCGGCATGCCGTCGCTGGTGAGTGCGCCCTTGAACACCTTCACCGCCACCACTTGATGCTCGCCACCGGTTTGCCAGTTCGCACGATGAATCACCCCTGAGGCGCCCTCGCCCAAGGTGGCTTGCAATTGCAGCGTCTCCCAGGCAATGGGAGTTGAGGGCGGCTCTGCAGCCGCCTCCAGCTCGGCGCAAAACGGGTTACCGGCGTAAGCCAGCCAGGTCAGGCGCGGCAGATTGAACAACAGGGCGGGAAACTCAGTCAACTGGTTGGCCGCAATGCGAAGCAACTCCAACCGGGTGCACTGGGCCAACTCAAGGGGCAACGTGCGCAATTGATTGCCGGCGAGCATGAGCTTTTGCAGCTGGGTGCAACGCCCGATGGACGCCGGCAAGGCTTGCAACTGGTTATCGGTGAGGATCAACCAGCGCAAGGCCGCTGGCAGGGATGCATCCGCCACCTCGCGAATCTGGTTGGCCTTGAAACCGATCATCGTCAAACTCGCACATTGCCCCAGCACCGTAGGCAATTCGGTGAACTGGTTGTTGGAGCAAAAAATCACCCGCAAACGATGCAACCGCGGCAGATCAGCCGGTAACTCCGAGAGTGCGTTGTTCGACAGGTCGAGAATTTCCAGCGTGTCGGCCAGCGCAAAGATCTCGCGAGGGAACTCGGCCAAGCCGCAGGCCAGGGAGAGCCGCTGGATGCCGAGCAGTTGCCCAGTCCGGAGTTGTTCGAGGGTGTGCATGGGACAGGCAAAAAGGGGTCAATTCTACGGACTGGCCACCCACCACTTACGGCCGCCATGAGGCATGCACTATCGCCATCATTGCGAGAAATCAATGGATAGTTCGAATTCAATAGCCTAGACTGAAGTGGCAAGCTCGCGAACAACCGAAGGAGTACACCATGTCAACCGAAGCCAAATGCCCATTTTCAGCCAGTGCCCAAACCCAGGCGGTGGCCGGCGCCACGCGCAACGCCAACTGGTGGCCAAACCAGCTGAACCTGAAGGTTTTGCACCCGCAAACGCCGCAGGCCAATCCCATGGGCGAGGCGTTCAACTACGCCGAAGAATTCAAAACCCTGGACCTGAACGCCGTCATCAAAGACCTGCATGCCTTGATGACCGACTCGCAGGACTGGTGGCCCGCCGACTACGGCCATTACGGCCCGTTTTTCATCCGCATGGCGTGGCATAGCACCGGCACTTACCGCGTGGCCGATGGCCGCGGTGGCGCGGGCTCTGGCAGCCAGCGCTTTGCACCCCTCAACAGTTGGCCGGACAACGTGAGTCTGGACAAGGCGCGTCGCCTGATTTGGCCCATCAAACAGAAATACGGTCGCAAGCTCTCTTGGGCAGATTTAATAGTTCTGACCGGCAACGTCGCGCTCGAATCCATGGGCTTCAAGACGCTGGGCTTTGCTGGCGGGCGCCCCGACATCTGGGAGCCTGAAGAAGACATCTATTGGGGCCCCGAGGCCGAGTGGCTGGGCGACAAGCGTTACACCGGCGACCGCGAGCTGGAAAACCCGCTGGGCGCCGTGCAAATGGGCCTGATTTACGTGAACCCTGAAGGCCCAAACGGCAACCCGGACCCGGTGGCATCGGGCCGTGACATTCGCGAAACCTTTGCCCGCATGGCCATGAATGACGAGGAAACCGTGGCGCTAGTGGCCGGCGGACACACCTTTGGCAAATGCCATGGCGCCGCCGACCCCGGCCAATATGTGGGCCCCGAGCCAGAAGGTGCGGGCATCGAAGAGCAAGGCCTGGGCTGGAAAAGCAGTTTCGGCAGCGGCAGTGGCGTGCACGCGATCAGCAGCGGTGTTGAAGGCGCCTGGACCACCAACCCCATCCAATGGGACAACGACTACCTGGACATTTTGTTCAAGTACGAGTGGGAGCTGACCAAAAGCCCGGCGGGCGCCCACCAGTGGACGCCCAAAGACGCATCGGCCGCCGACACCGTGCCCGATGCCCATGACCCGGCCAAGCGCCACGCGCCCATGATGAGCACCGCCGACCTGGCGCTGCGCATGGACCCCGCCTACGAGAAGATCTCGCGCCGCTTCCAGGCCAACCCGCAGGAGTTTGCCGACGCCTTTGCAGCCGCCTGGTTCAAGCTGACCCACCGTGACATGGGCCCCGTGTCGCGCTACTTGGGCCCCCTGGTGCCGGCGCAAGAGATGCTGTGGCAAGACCCGATTCCAACGGTAGACCATGACCTGATTGATGACGGGGACCGTGCGGCCCTGACGGCCAAATTATTGGTCAGTGGCCTCACCACCTCGCAACTGGTCAGCACGGCCTGGGCCTCAGCCGCCAGCTTCCGGGGCAGCGACAAGCGAGGCGGCGCCAATGGTGCACGCATTCGCCTGGCACCGCAAAAGGACTGGGCCGTTAACCAACCCGTCGAATTGGCGACCGTGCTAGCAAAGCTGGAGACGATTCAAAAGGACTTCAACGGTGCGCAAACAGGCAAGAAGAAGATCTCGCTGGCAGACCTGATCGTGCTCGCAGGGGGCGCCGCCGTGGAAGATGCCGCCAAAAAGGCCGGCATCGAGGTGAAAGTCCCCTTCTCGCCAGGACGCATGGACGCCTCGCAAGAGCAGACCGATGTGGAGTCGGTGGCGGCATTGGAGCCCCGCGCCGATGGTTTTCGCAACTATGTACGCAAGGACCTGGAAGCGTCGGCTGCGGCGCTGCTGCTGGACCGCGCCAATTTGCTGACGCTGACTGCGCCAGAGATGACGGTGCTGGTGGGCGGCCTGCGCGCCCTGGGCGCCAATGTGGGCGGCGCCGCGCACGGCGTGTTCACCCAACACCCTGGCATCTTGAGCAACGACTTCTTTGTGAACCTGCTCGACATGCGCACGAAGTGGCAGAAGTCCACTACCGAAGGCGTTTTGGAGGGTCTTGACCGCACAACGGGTAAGCGCCAGTGGACGGGCACCACGGTGGACCTCGTCTTTGGCTCGAACTCACAACTCCGCGCCCTGGCCGAGGTGTACGCCAGCAGCGACGCCCAAGCCGTGTTTGTGCGTGACTTTGTCGCCGCTTGGACCAAGGTGATGAACCTGGACCGGTTCGACTTGGCATGAGGCCTCAAGGGGGCGGATCGGTTCGGACCACCGCCCCTTGTGCTCGCCGCGCTGGACGGGTGAGCGGCGCTCTACCGGATTGGAGGTAGCGGATTTCATCGGTTTTCAGTATTCAGCAAGAGTGCCTATGGCGGTACGCTTATCGGTTCAGCTACTGGCAAAGACCTCACCAGAATTCCTGCCCCTTTTCGGAGATTTTTCATGAACCTGCCCGTCATACAGCATCCACCGGCAAGGCCCCGTTCCGGCCTGCGCGACCGGCGACGCGTAAAACGTGTGGTGCCTCACCAAGACGCGGTTGAGGAGCAAGCGGTGCTGACACTGGATCTCTATGGTCACATTCTCAGCAGCACCCTGGCCGCAGCCCGAATGCTGGGCATGCGACCGGAAAACCTGGCGGGCCACACTGCGTCGGCCCTGATCACCCCGCTACCGCTGGGTCGCTACACACCCGGCTACAACTTGGCCTATGCCACGTTTCATGCCTTGTGTTATCCGTGGCAACGAATGATGGCGCACTCGGCGGACCACGGCCAGTTTGCCGCTGAGGTGTCAATAGCCGTGGTGAACTGGCACGGTGCCCGCGCGATTCGATTGACGCTATGCACCCCCCAGTCAGGTCAGCAAACTCACAGCCAGGGAGAAAGTCACAAAAGCGGCGGCGGTTGACACCAGAATGATGCGGGCAATGCGCCCGTTGTCGGCCCCAAAACGCTCGGCCAACAGGGACACATTGCTGGCGCTGGGCAAGGCTGCCACCAGCACCAACACGGTCAAGGCAAAGCGATCCAGGGGCACGCCCAGTTGCATGGCACCCGCTCCCACCAGCAACACCAGCACCGGGTGCAGAAACAGCTTGAGCGCGGCCATGGGCAGGTAATCCCCGAGGGGAATCGGGGGATGCCGACTGACAATCGCTTTAATTTGAGAACGGGCCAGCACCGCACCAATGGTGAACAGCGCCACTGGAGACGCCGCATCGGCCAACAGCCCGACCGTTTTATCCACCGGGCCTGGCAGCGTCAGACTGGTGGCGGACGCCGCCGCGCCCAGCAAAATCGCCCAGGGCATAGGGTTGCCCACGACGCCCTGCAGGGCTTTCTTGGCGGCTTTGCTGGCGCCATGCGCATCGGCTCCGTCCAGGCGAGACAGGGCAATGCACAGCGAGGTGGTCACCACCATGTCCACCAGAATGGTCACGATGATGGGGCCGGCGGCTTGCGCGCCCAGCAAAGCCACCAGCAGGGGAACGCCCATGAAACCGGTGTTGGGGAAGGCGGCAACCAGTGCTCCAAACGAGGCGTCATTCCAGCCAATGCGCTGATTCAGGCTGATCGCCACGGCAAACCCGACCATGACCAGCGCACACAGCGACCAGATGGCAAATACCTTGGCATCCAGCAGTTGCGCAATCGGGGTGGTGGCTCCAAACCGATACAACATGCAGGGCAGCGCAAAGTACAGCACAAACATATTGAGCCCGGGAATGGCGTCCAGCGGCAACATGCGTTGGCGGGCCGCAAGGTAACCGCACAAGACCAGGGCGAAAAACGGGAAGGTGATGATCAGAACTTGCAGCATGGCCGCTATTGTCAACGCGGATCAGGGTTAACGCCCCGCCGGTATGATCCCCCGCTCTGTCCCGAGTATCTGAATGTCCTCCAAATTCACCGATGGCCTGAATCTGGCCCAACAAGACGCCGTCAACTACATGTTTGGCCCTTGCCTTGTGCTGGCCGGTGCCGGCTCAGGCAAGACGCGGGTGATCACCCACAAAATCGGCCGTTTGATTGAGGCTGGACTGCCCGCCAAGCGCATTGCCGCCATCACCTTCACCAACAAGGCCGCTGCGGAAATGCGCGAGCGCGCCAAAAGCCTGATTGGGCGGGCGGCCAAGGATGTGACGATCAGCACTTTTCACGCGCTGGGCGTGCGCATGCTGCGTGAAGACGGCGAGGTGCTGGGGCTGAAGGCCCAGTTCTCCATTCTGGACACGGATGACATCGCCAACATTCTGAAAGACGCGGGCGGCACGGTGGACCTGGCCACGGCACGCACTTGGCAATGGGTCATCAGCGGCTGGAAGGGCCAGGGGCTCAACGCCGTGCAGGCCGCGCTGCAGGCCAAGAATGACAACGAACGCATTATTGCGCGCGTGATGGCGCAGTATGAAGAGCGCCTGAGCGCCTACCAGAGCGTGGACTTTGACGACCTGATCACCTTGCCTTTGAAGCTGCTGCGAGATCACGAAGAGGTCAGAAGGAAGTGGCAAGGGGTGATGGGCCATGTACTGGTGGACGAATACCAGGACACCAACGCGACCCAGTACGAGGTGCTCAAACTGCTGGTGGGCGGCAAACCGGCTGACCATGCCAGCTTCACGGCAGTGGGGGACGACGACCAGTCGATTTACGGCTGGCGCGGCGCCACGCTGGACAATTTGCGCCGCCTGCCAGTGGACTTTCCGGCGCTCAAGGTCATCAAACTGGAGCAAAACTACCGCTCCACCTCGGCCATTTTGCGGGCCGCCAACAATGTGATTGGCCCCAACCCCAAGCTGTTTCCCAAAACGCTGTTCAGCGAACTGGGTGAAGGCGAACCGGTGCGCGTGATTGACGCGGACAGTGAGGAGCATGAGGCCGAACGCACTGTGGCTCGCATCCAGAGCCTGCGCGCTAGCGGCATTCCTCATCCCGGGCCGCAGTATCAAGAATTTCGGCACTTTGCCATCCTGTACCGGGCCAACCACCAGGCCAAGACGTTTGAGAAGGCGCTGCGCAAGGCGCAAGTGCCGTACAAAGTGTCGGGTGGCACCAGTTTTTTTGACAAGGCCGAGATCAAGGACTTGTGTGGCTGGTTTCGCCTGTGGATCAACAACAACGACGACCCCGCCTTTTTGCGCGCGGTCACCACCCCGAAACGCGGCATTGGCCACCAAACCTTGGCGCAGCTGGGCGAGTTCTCCAAGCAGTACAAGCTCAGCATGTTCGAGTCGCTGTTCTCCTCGTCGCTGGGCAGCATGATCAGCGCCAAGGCCGTGGGCAGCCTGCACGAGTTCGGGCGTTATGTGAACGACCTGGA
>JBBKVN010000067.1:0-4091 GCA_037968455.1 Rhodoferax sp. | reverse complement strand
CTCATTCTGGGCTTGGGTGCGTCCGGCCTGGCGATGGCGCGTTGGTGCGCGCGCTCGGGCGCGCGGGTGACTGTGGCTGATACGCGGGAAGCGCCCCCTCAGTTGGCCGCCCTGCAACGCGATCTGCCGGCAGCCCAGTTTGTCAGCGGGCCCTTCAATGCCCGCATGGTGGAAGGCACCGATATTCGGGCCGTATTTCGCAGCCCAGGTTTGGCGCCCACTGAAATTGCTATTGTTTTAGAAGCGGCGCGCGCTCTGGGGCTGTGGATTGGCGGCGAATTGGGTCTATTTTCTCAGGCCTTGACCGATCTAAAGGAATCCCAGGACTACGCTCCCCAAGTGCTGGCCATCACCGGCACCAACGGCAAAACAACCGTGACATCGCTCACCGGGCAACTGGTTCAACGTGCCGGCAAGACGGTCGCTGTGGCAGGCAACATCGGCCCCTCGCTGCTCGACACCTTGTCGGCTCAGCTGGGCACCGACGCACTGCCCGAAGTCTGGGTTCTAGAACTGTCAAGTTTCCAACTCGAGGGCGAAACCTCGTTTGAGCCCCGCGCGGCCACCGTGCTGAACATCACGCAAGATCATCTGGACTGGCACGGCAGTATGGCCAGCTATGTGCAAGCCAAGGCCCGCATTTTTGGTCAGCAATCGTTGATGGTGTTGAACCGGGACGACCCCGCAGTGATGGGGATGTTGCCTGAGCCCCTGCGGGTCAAACTGCAGCGCCCCCTGACGCGCGCCCATGTCACCTTTGGGGGCGGCATGCCACAACGTCCAGGAGACTTTGGCCTTGAAGAGGTCAACGGCATGGTATGGCTGGTGCGTGCCCTGGAGGCCGATGAGACCCGCAAGAAGCGCAAAGGTGAAGAGGAAGAAATTCACATCCAGCGCTTGATGCCGGCCGACGCCCTGCGGATACGCGGCCGTCACAACGCCATCAATGCACTGGCCGCCCTGGCCTTGACCTGCTCCGCCGGCTGCGCGCTGGGGCCTGTGCTCTATGGCCTGCGCGAGTACCGGGGGGAGCGCCACCGGGTGGAACCCATTGGTCTGTTCAACGGCGTCGAGTTCTTTGACGATAGCAAAGGCACCAACGTGGGTGCCACAGTCGCCGCCTTGAACGGCTTGGGCGCCGATCGCAAAGTGGTGATCATTTTGGGCGGAGAAGGCAAGGGACAAGATTTCTCGCCCCTGGCCGCACCGGTGGCCCGCCATGCACGCGCCGTGGTTTTGATCGGTCGCGATGCGCCCTTGATTCGCGCCGTCTTGGAGGATTGCGACGTTCCCTTGGCGCTGGCTGAGTCCATGGCAGATGCGGTGGCGATTGCCAACGGAAAGGCGCATGCAGGAGACGCCGTGTTGATGTCACCCGCCTGCGCCAGCTTTGACATGTTTGACAACTACGAGCACCGGGCAGCGGTGTTTGTGCAGGCGGTGGTTGATTTGGCCAGTGCCGCCGGGGTAGAGCTGGAGGTCGCGGCATGAGTGGCGTCGTCAGTCGAATGTCCACTTGGTTTTCCAGCCTGACGGCACCCGCCGGTGATGTGCTGCCGGTGCGTCTTGGCATGAGTCGTCGCGCCTCGACCGGCAGCGTGCCGTCTGGCAACACCGGTTTTGATCAGCCCTTGGTGTGGGTCACGGTCGCTTTGCTGGCCTGGGGACTGGTGATGGTCTATTCCGCCTCCATTGCCATGCCGGATAACCCGCGTTTTGCTCGCTACACCCATACCTACTTTTTGGTTCGCCATGCCGCTTGGTTGGTGATTGCTTTTGTGGCGGCCTTGCTGGCGTTTCAGGTGCCGGTGGCCACATGGGAAAAGTCGGCGCGAGGTTTGTTTCTCTTGTCATTGGTGTTGTTGGCGCTGGTCTTGGTGCCCCACATCGGAAAGGTGGTCTACGGTGCGCGTCGTTGGATCTCGGTGGGGCCGTTTAGTTTCCAGCCCTCGGAGCTGGCCAAGTTCACGGTGCTGCTGTACGCCGCTGACTACATGGTGCGCAAGATGGATGTGAAGGAGCGCTTCTTCCGCGCCGTATTGCCCATGGGCGCCGCGGTGGCTGTGGTGGGTGTGTTGTTGCTGGCCGAACCGGACATGGGCGCGTTCATGGTGATTGCCGTGATCGCCATGGGCATTTTGTTTCTCGGCGGCGTGAATGCCCGCATGTTTTTTCTGATTGCCACCATCCTCTTGGTCGCCTTTGGCTTGATGATCGCCATGAGCGAGTGGCGGCGCGAGCGCATTTTTGCCTATTTGGACCCCTGGAGCGAGGCCAACGCGCTCGCCAAGGGATACCAGCTCACCCATTCCTTGATTGCCATCGGGCGGGGCGAAATTTTTGGCGTCGGCCTGGGTGGCAGTATTGAGAAGCTGCATTGGTTGCCGGAGGCCCATACCGACTTTTTGCTGGCCGTGATCGGTGAGGAGTTCGGACTGGTGGGTGTGGTCTGCGTGATTGGTTTGTTCTTCTGGATGACACGCCGCTTGATGCACATTGGCCGTCAGGCCATCGCGCTGGACCGTGTGTTTGCGGGCCTGGTTGCTCAGGGTGTGGGCATCTGGATGGGTTTTCAGGCCTTCATCAACATGGGTGTGAACCTGGGCGCCTTGCCCACCAAGGGCCTGACTCTGCCGCTCATGAGCTACGGAGGCTCGGCCATTTTGGTCAATCTGATTGCGATTGCCGTCGTGCTGCGTATTGACTACGAGAACCGCTCCATGATGCACGGAGGCCGCGTATGAGCGCCGTCAACAGCCGTCAACGCTGTGCACTGGTCATGGCCGGGGGCACGGGCGGCCACATTTTTCCAGGACTGGCCGTGGCACACGCCCTGATCGAACGCGGCTGGCGCGTGCACTGGTTGGGCGGCACCGGTACGCCTGAGCACCCCAGCATGGAAAGCCAGTTGATTCCGCCTCAGGGCATTCCCTTTGAATCGCTTGATTTCTCGGGCGTGCGTGGCAAAGGTGTGAAAACACTGGTGCTGCTGCCATTGCGCTTGCTGCGCGCCTTCTGGCAAAGCATTCAGGTGGTTCGCCGGGTTAAGCCCGATGTGGTGCTGGGTCTGGGTGGCTACATCACCTTCCCGGCCGGCATGATGAGTGTGTTGCTAGGCAAACCTTTGGTGCTACACGAGCAGAACTCTGTGGCAGGCATGGCCAACAAAGTGCTGGCAGGCGTGGCCGACCGCATTTTTACGGCGTTTCCCCAGGTGTTCAAAAAAGGGCACTGGGTGGGCAACCCTTTGCGCCAGGCGTTTCTGGCCGTGCCCGATCCGGTGACTCGTTTTGCGAGGCGCAGCGGCCCCTTGCGCGTGCTGGTGGTGGGCGGTAGTTTGGGCGCCCGCATTTTGAATGATGTGGTACCGCAAGCCTTGGCGCTCATTCCTGAGTCCGAGCGACCCATCGTGATACACCAAAGCGGCGCCAAACAGATAGATGCACTGCGGGCCAATTACGCCCGCGCCGGCGTGCAGGCTGAGCTGACGCCATTCATTGAGAACACCGCGCAGGCCTTTGCCGATGCTGATCTGGTGATCTGCCGTGCCGGTGCCAGCACAGTCACCGAATTGGCGGCTGTGGGCGCGGCGGCGCTGCTGGTACCGTTTCCATCGGCGGTCGACGATCACCAAACCACCAATGCCCGATTTTTGGTCGATGCAGGCGCTGGCTGGCTCTTGCCCCAGACCGAATTGACCCCTGAGCATCTGGCTAAAATGCTACAAAAAACAGAGCGTTCTTCACTGCTTGAACGAGGGCTCAAGGCCAAAACATTACAGAAATTGGAAGCAAGCGCCCAAATCGTGGCGGCTTGCGAGGAGATTTGCCCATGAAACACGCAGTTCGTCACATACATTTTGTCGGTATTGGGGGGGTCGGCATGTCCGGCATCGCCGAGGTTTTGTTCAATTTGGGTTACACCATTTCTGGCTCTGACCTGTCTGACAGCGCCACGCTGAAGCGCCTGGGCGCCCTCGGTATCACCACCTATGTGGGCCACGTGGCCAGCAATGTGGCCAATGCCGACGCCGTGGTGACTTCGACTGCCGTCCAGCAAGACAACCCGGAAGTGATCATGGCGCGCGAAAA
>JBBKVN010000066.1:0-4204 GCA_037968455.1 Rhodoferax sp. | reverse complement strand
ATTGACATCGCACCCACGCTGGACATGTACGCGGCCACTGACTTCGAGTTTGCCAAGGCCTATTACCACTGGTTTCACCTGATACAGCCCGCACCCCTTCCCGAGCTGATGATTGGCGGCAACCCGCTGGCCTACCTGCATGCGAAGCTGGGCGGCTGGGGCTCAACCAGCCTGGACTACATCGAGCCCCTTGCATTGGCCGATTACGAGCGCTGCTTTGTGCAACCCGAAACCCTGCATGCCATGTGCGAGGACTACCGAGCCAGCGCCGGGATTGACCTGGAGCATGACCGCGACAGCCGCGCCAAGGGCGAAAAAATTGCCTGCCCGACCTTGGTGCTGTGGGGCGAGCGTGGCGTGGTGAACCGGCTGTTTGAGCCGGTCGCGCTGTGGCAGGCGCAGTGTGAGCAGCGGGTTTCGGGCCAACTGCTGCCGGCCGGTCACTTCATTCCCGAAGAATGGCCCAACCCCACGGCCGGGGCGCTGCTCGACTTCTTTGAGCCCACGGCCTGATCCGGCCCCCCCGACTTACAGCGCCGTCCACGCGCCTTGGTTGGCACTGGAGGCCACCGTTGCGGCCACAAAACGCAGGCTTTGCAAGCCATCATGCGAGTTGGGAAAGTAGAGTGACAGTGGGTCCGCCACCTGGCCGGTGCGCCGGGCGGTGATGGCGTCGGCGGCGTTGGAATACAGGTTGGCAAACGCCTCATGAAAGCCTTCCGGATGACCGGCCACGATGCGCGAGGCGCGGGCCGACAAGGGCAAGGTGCCCGGCCCATTGGGGGTGCGAACTTGCGCTGGCGCGTCCAACGGTTTGAATTGCAGCACCTGCGGATGCTCCTGGTTCCACTCCAGCGTGCCCAGTTCACCGCTGATGCGAATGCGCAAACTGTTTTCCACACCGGTGGCCGCCTGGGTGATCCAAAAACTGCCACGCGCGCCATTGCTCATGCGCAACAAGGCGCCCGCGTAGTCGTGCGTGACCCGGTCCGGCACGATGCTGCCAATCTCGGCGGCCACCTCGGCCACGTCCAGGTCAGTCATAAAGCACAGCAGGTTGTGCGCGTGGGTGCCAATGGCGCCCAAAACCAGCGAGGGGCCGCCACGCGCCGGGTCGTCTTTCCACGCACTCTTTGACGGACCGGCCTTGGAGCGGTTGCCTTGCACATACTCCACCTGCACCAGACGAATTTCGCCCAGTTGACCGTCCATTACCATGGCCTTGGCCTGGCGCACCATGGGGTAGCCGGTGTAGTTGTGGATCAGGCAAAACACCTGGCCGGTGGCCTGCGCCTTGGCGTGCAAGGCTTGGGCTTCTTCCAGCGTGTTGGTCATGGGTTTGTCGCAAATCACGTCCATGCCGCGTTCCAGCGCTTGCATGGCAAACGCGTAATGGCTGTCGTTGGGCGTCATGATGGCGACCACCTCGGCACCGTCTGCGCGTTGCGCCTCGGCGTCAATCAGCGCCTGGCCGCTGGGGTAGCTACGCTCAAGCGACACACCGATGTCCTGGCCTGCCAGGCGCGCGCGCTCGGGGTCGGACGACAGGGCTGCCGCCACCAGCTCATAGCGGTCGTCCAGGCGCGCGGCCTGGCGGTGCATGGCGCCAATAAAAGAGCCAGGCCCACCGCCAATGACGGCCAGGCGCAAGCGGCGCGGTTTGGATAGGGTGGTGTCGGTCATGGTGATCTTTCTTTCAGGTGACGGGGGCCGGGTTGAACAGCACCAGGGCATTGTGCAGTTTCCAGTGCTCGGCCCATGTCTTTTTACCACTGGCCACGGCCAGCATCAGGCGGAACAACTCCCAACCCACGTCTTCAATGCTGGCCTCGCCGCTGGCAATGCGCCCGGCGTTGACGTCCATCAGGTCGTGCCAGCGCCGGGCCAGATCGTTGCGGGTGGCCACCTTGATGACCGGCACTTCGGCCAGGCCATAAGGCGTGCCGCGCCCGGTGGTGAAGATGTGCACGTTGATGCCGGCGGCCACTTGCAGCGTGCCGCAAATGAAGTCGCTGGCCGGGGTGGCGGCGTAAATCAGACCCTTTTGCCGAACCTTCTCACCCGGCGACAACACGCCACTGATGGGCGCTGTGCCGGACTTGATGATGGAGCCCATGGCTTTTTCAACAATGTTGGACAGGCCCCCTGCCTTGTTGCCGGGGGTGGTGTTGGCGCTGCGGTCGACCCGGCCTTTTTGCAGGTAGTTGTCGTACCAGGCCATCTCGCGCACCATGGCCTCGGCCACCTCGGGGGTGCTGGCGCGGGCGGTGAGCTGGTCTATGCCGTCGCGCACCTCGGTGGTCTCGGAGAACATCACGGTGGCCCCTGCGCGCACCAGCAAGTCAGTGGCAAAACCCACCGCCGGGTTGGCGGTGACGCCCGAAAAAGCGTCGCTGCCGCCGCACTGCACACCCACCACCAGTTCTGACGCGGGACAGGTTTCGCGGTGACGTTGGTTCAGGCGCTTCAGGTGCACCTCGGCTTGGCGCATGACCGAGTCGATCATGGACATGAAGCCCACATGCGCCTCGTCTTGCAGGCACACCACGTCCAACGCGGCGGCGGTGTCACCGCGTTGGTCGGTAATGGCGATGGTTCCGGGTGGCAGCAGACGTTCAGGCTGCAGCTTTTCGCAGCCCAGGCTGACGACCATCACCTCGCCGCCAAAGTTGGGATTCAGGCTGATGTTGCGCAACGTGCGAATGGGAATGATGGCGTCGGGCGCGTCAATGGCCACGCCGCAGCCGTAGCTGTGCTCCAGCCCCACCACATCGTCCACCTGCGGATAACGCGGCAACAACTCGGCCTTGATGCGCTGCACGGCAAAGTCCACCACCCCGGCCACACATTGCACCGTGGTGGTGATGGCCAGAATGTTGCGGCTGCCCACCGAACCGTCGGCGTTGCGGTAACCCTCAAAGGTGTAGCCCTCCAGCGGAGCCATGGCCGCTGCTTTGACCGTAGCCATGGGCAAGCCCGTCAAGGCACGTGCATCCGGCATTTGCAGCAAGCGTTCGTGCACCCACGCGCCAGCCGCAATGTCTTTCAAGGCGCGACCGATGACGACGTTGTAGCGCCGCACCGCATCACCTGCGGCGAGCGACACCAAGGCCACCTTGTGGCCCTGCGGCACCTTGTCCACCAGCGTGAGTCCGCTAGGGAATACGGTGCCCGCCGGCAAGCCGCCGTCGTTGACGACGATGGCCACGTTGTCGGCCTCGTGCATGCGAATAAACAAGGGCGCGTTGGCAACGGACTCAGTCATGGCAGAAAACTCCAGCAGCAGGCAAAGGCATCAGGACAGGGTATACGCCGTTTTCACGGTAGTAAAGAACTCCTGCGCGTATTTGCCTTGTTCACGCGAGCCGTAGCTGGACGACTTGCGCCCGCCAAACGGCACGTGGTAGTCGACACCGGCCGTGGGCAGGTTGACCATGACCATGCCCGCCTGGCTGTGGCGCTTGAAGTGCGTGGCGTACTTGAGCGAGGTGGTGGCAATGCCCGCCGACAACCCAAACGGCGTGTTGTTGGCCTCGGCCAGCGCTTCGTCGTAGCCTTTGACACGGATGATGCTGGCCACTGGGCCAAACACTTCTTCGCGGTTGATGCGCATGGTGGCGGTGGTCTCCGTCAGCAAGGCCGGGGCCATGTAAAAGCCCTCGGTGTCACGCGCCAAGCGTTCGCCACCCGCCACCAGCACCGCACCTTCGTCCTGACCAATCTGCACGTAAGACAGGTCTTGTTCCAGCTGACTCAGAGAAGACACGGGACCAATGTCAATCCCGGCTTGCTGCGCATCACCGACTTTCAAGCTGGCCATGCGAGTTTGCATGGCTTCCAGAAAACGGGGGTAAATGGCGTCGGTCACGATGAGTCGGCTCGACGCTGTGCATCGCTGGCCGGTGGAGAAGAAAGCGCTTTGCACGCTGAGCTCCACGGCTTGCGCCAGATCAGCGTCATCCAGAATGACTTGCGGGTTCTTGCCACCCATTTCAAGCTGCACCTTTTTGAGGTTCACGGCGCACTGCTGGGCGATGCGCCCGCCCACTCCTTGAGAGCCGGTGAAGCTGATGGCGTCTACGCCGGGGTGGTTCACCAGCGGGTCGCCAATGACGCTGCCGCGTCCCATGACCAGGTTGAACACGCCCGCAGGGATGCCGCTGCGACTGATGATCTCAGCCAGCGCCCAGGCGCAGCCGGGCAC
>JBBKVN010000065.1:0-5146 GCA_037968455.1 Rhodoferax sp. | reverse complement strand
AATCGCCAGCGCCTCGCCCGTTTCGGGGCAGGCCACCAAATAGTTGAAATTACGGTAGGCGTTGGCGGTCCAGATACGTTCGACGATCATCATTGACTCCAATGTGGGTGAGAGACCAGACGGTGTGAAAGCCCCCATGGTCGCACCAACGGGCAAGGTCGCAAAGTCAGCGCCAGCAATCAAGCCAAAATTTCACCCGAATTGCACACCCGCACACCCCTGAACACGCTTGCTACTTCGCTGCACCGCTAAACCGGCACCACCGAAATGCCGCTGGCAGGCAGACGCAGGGTGAGTGCATCGCCCAGCGCCCACTGATGCTCCACATCGGTAGAGACCACAAAAATGGGGCCCAAGGCGGTGTCGACGGTCAACTCGTAGACACTGCCCAGGTAGGCCTGCTTGGCCACCACACCAGCCACACCGTCTTCACCGGCACGACCCACAATCCAGGTCTCAGGGCGAATCGCCGCCTTGACCGGACCCGGTTTGACAGGGTGCAGCGCTTTGAGCACCAGGTCGCCCACGCGCACACTGCCGTCGGCATAGGCCTCACCCGGAAATAACATAGCCTCGCCCATGAAGCCGGCCACAAACTCACTGTTGGGGCGAACATACAAGTCGGTCGGGCTGCCCGCCTGAGCGATAACGCCGTGGTCCATGACGATGATCTGGTCGCTGACGGCCAAGGCCTCACTTTGATCATGAGTGACATAAGCCACGGTCAGGCCCAGGCGCTGTTGCAAACCACGTATCTCTTCCCGCATGGAGCGGCGCAGGCGGGCGTCCAAGTTGGACAGCGGCTCGTCGAACAGCAGCACCGAGGGTTCCAGCACCAGCGCGCGGGCAACCGCCACACGCTGCTGCTGGCCACCCGAGAGTTCGCTGGGCAGTCGAGCATCAAACCCAGTCAAACCCACGGCCGCCATGGCGACATGGGCACGCTCACGCGCCTCGGGCGCCTTGACGCCGCTGACACTCAAGCCGTAGCTCACGTTGTCCATCACATTCATATGCGGAAACAGGGCGTAGCTTTGAAACACCATGCTGACGTTGCGCTCCGCAGGGCCCATACGGGTGACATCGGCGCCGTCAATCAGAATCTGCCCGCCGCTGGGGCTCTCCAGCCCGGCGATCATGCGCAAGGTGGTGGTTTTTCCGCACCCAGAAGGGCCGAGAATGGTGGTCAGCGTGCCCTTGGGCACCGTGAAGCTGATGCCTTTGACCACCAGGGGGGACGATTCGCCGCCATAGCGTTTGGTGACGTTTTTGAATTCAATACCGTTTGAGGTCATGACAATTTTTTCTTGAAATTGGAGAGAAGTAACAGATGACGCGGGCAGGCTTTAGCCGTTGGCGCCCAGCGTGCGGCGGCCCAGCTTTCGCTCACCCACGGTGAACTGAATCAGGGCGGTGGCCAGGGACATGAGAATGATCAGCACCGTGCAGTAGGCCAGCGCCACACCGTAGTCACCATTGCCAACACGGCCAATGATGTAGGTGGTGGCCAGTTCGTACTCGGCGGTGACCAGGAAAATAACGGCGGAGACGGTGGTCATGGAGCGCACAAAGCTGTACACCAGCGCCGCCACCAAGGCAGGCTTGATGAGAGGCAACACCACGCGGCGCAGCGTGGTCAGGCTGCTGGCCCGCAGCATCACCGAAGCCTCGTCCAGCGAGCGATCCAACTGTTTGAACGACGCCGTGCCAGCGCGCACGCCGACGGGCAGATTGCGGAACACAAAACACAGCACAATCACCAGCGCCGTGCCGGTCAACTCCACCGGCGGCACGTTAAACGCCAGGATGTAGCTCACCCCCAGCACAGTGCCGGGAATGGCAAAAGTCAGCAACGCCGAGAACTCAAACAAACCTTTGCCCTTGAACTCGGTGCGAGCCAACAGCCACGCAATGAGCAAGCCCAAGGCCGCGCAAATGGGGGCCGCAATGGCGGCCAGTGTGATGGTGGTGAACAGCGAACCCCAGGCCGTGCCCGCCCACACTAGGCCATGGTCACCCATTTGCAGGTCGAAGGCGGTCTTGAAGTGCATCAACGTGAAGGTGTAGTCGCGTCCCCAAATCTTCACAAACCCGCCCGCAAAGGCAAACAAATAGACGATGACCGTGAACGCCAGCCAGGGCCCCGCCACCCAGGTGCACACGCGACTCACCAAGGTGGGCAGTTCCATGGGCACGCCTGCGTCGCCCTTGCCGGACACCGTGGTGTAACTCGTCTTGCCCAGCAAACGGCGCTGAACAAAGAACACGGTCAGCGCAAACACGGTCAACACCAGCGCCAGTGCGGCAGCCATGCCCGAGTCAAGCGAGGACCCGACGATGGCAAAGAAAATCTCAGTGGAAAGCACCGCATAGCCTGCACCCAAGATAATGGGATTACCGAAGTCGGCGATGCTTTCAATAAAGCCCACCAGGAACGCATTGGCCAGGCCCGGCGCCAGCAAAGGCAGGGTGATGGTCATGAACGTTTTCATGCGGCTGGCGCGCAGGGTTTGCGCAGCTTCTTCCAGCGACGGACTGATGCCCTGCACCACGCCGCGCATGATCATGAAAGCGATGGGCGTGAAGGCAAACAACTGCGCCAACCAAATGCCAAACACACCGTAAAACCAACGTGTGGGTTCAACGCCAAATGTCCACTCCAGAAATTGATTGGCCACGCCGGAGCGACCAAACAACAAAATCAAACCAAGACCCACCACAAACGGGGGCGTGATGATGGGCAACATGGCCAAGGCATTGAGTGGTTTTTTCAGGCGCTTGTTGCTGCCGCGCTCCGCCACCAAAGCAATCAGCGTTCCCAGGAAGGTCGTGCCCGCCGCCGTCAACAAGGCCAGGTACAGCGTGTTCCAGGCCACGCCACAAGTGGTACCGCCTCCCAAGCAGCCCAGACCCCAGACGCGGGCCGTTCCAATGCGATCCCATACGGCGCCCAGTGCAAACTCGCCGCTCTCGGTGTACAGGGCGGCAATCAATGACTTGCCGACCGGAAACACCACGAACAAGGCCAGCAGTGCCGTGCAGCCAATGACCGAGGCCGACACAAACACGTCGCCCCGAAAATAACCCAAACGGGCCATGCCGGCGCCCAGCAACATCACCAGGCTGACCAGCACGACAAAGCCGCCCCAGCCCACGCCGTATTGACCCTGCTCCATCGGCCCAAAGGCGGTACTGAGCCACTCGTTAGACCAGCCGTTGATGCCAATCAGAAAGCCCCCTAGGCTCAGGCCTACCAGCCCCAACAGCGCACCCGCCACCAGCACGCCGCCCTGTCGTCGCCCGGCGGGCAGCAAAGACCCCACACCGGCCAGCAACAACCCCGCCAGACCCGACCAGAGCCAGAAACGGTCATGGCTGATGGCCTGGGTGAGGCCATTGGCAGAAACGGCGCCACCAAACAGGCCCGGCAAGGCAGACCACAAGGAGCCGCGTTGTAAAAAATACCAGGGCAGCAGCACATAGGCCGCCACACCCAGCAGGGTCCAGGCGTGAATAGCGCGCTGGGTTCGCGCTGTGAATCGGGTTTGCATAGAGGGAGGTCTGAAAAGGAAGTGGAGTCAAAACCCCCGCCGAAAAGGCGGGGGCAAAAGAGGCTTACTTGGCCTGGTTAAAGACCTCACGCTCCCAACGCAGAATCAGTTCTTTGCGCAGGGCCGACTTGCCGTACTTGGCGTAGTCATAGTCGATCAACTTGATCTTCTTGAAGTCAGGCACGCGGGGGTCCACCTTGGCGCTCTTGTTGGAGGGCAGCTGGAACTGGTTGGCCGTCGCACCGAACTGCTGGGCACCGGGGGTCAGCGCCCACTCGTAGAACTTCTTGGCACTGTCCAGATTGCGTGCGCCTTTGATGATGGACATCGAGCCGATTTCCGCACCCGTGCCGTCGGCCGGGGTGATCGACTCGACCGGGAAGCCCTGGGCTTTCTCGCCAGGAGCGTCGTGCACAAAGCTGATGGACACGGTGGCTTCACCACGCGCCACGGCCTTGATGGGGCCCACGCCAGAGCGGGGGTAGGTGCTGATATTTTTGTGCAACGCGCCCAAATACTCAAAGGCTTTGTCGTCGCCCATCAACTGCACCAGCGTGGCAATCATGGTGTAGGCGGTGCCGCTGGCACGCGGATCGGCGACCTGGATCTCGCCCTTGTATTCAGGCTTGAGCAAATCAGCCCACACTTTGGGCACCGGCAGCTTTTTCTTGGCCAGCAACTCGGTGTTGTAGCCAAAGCCCAAGGGGCCCGAATACACGCCAACCGTTTTGTAGCCGGCTTGCGCGGCCTGCTTTTGCGCCCAATCGTGTAACTGGGGCAAGGAGGGGGATTTGTATTCCAGCGTCAGGTTTTGCTCGGCGGCCAGCAAATGCGGGTCACCTGTGCCGCCAAACCAGAGGTCGGTCTTGGGGTTGGCACGCTCAGCAACCACTTGCGCCAGCGCCTCGCCGGAGCCCTTCATGGTCATATTGACCTTGATGCCGGATGTTTTGGCAAACGTGGTTTGCATGAGGTTGCACCAGTCCGCCTGGGCGGAACAGATGATGTTCACCTCTTTGTCCTGCGCCATGGCCGGCAGGCCCAGCGCGAGCAGCAGCGGGGCTGCCAGAAAGGTTGCTTTTTTCATATCAAGTCTCCTGAAAAATGGACACAGCGGTCCGGTTGCGAATAGGGTTGGGGGAAATTCGGGGTGGGGGCGACACCAGCGCGGGCGGCATGATCACACTCACCCCTTGCAAGCCCAGATGCAGGCTCACCGGCGAGCCCGGTTGACGCGCTTGCGCTTCTGCGCGCACCACCACCAGCACCGTCCCCAGCGGGGTCAGCACCTGGTATTCCGTGGTTCTGCCGAGGTACGCGTGTGTGAGAATTTTTCCGGGCAGGCCATCGCCGCTGGCGGGCGCCAGGCGCCACGCATGGGGGCGTACCACCAAACGCACGGGGCCATGGCGGCGGGTCAGCCCCGGGCCCACGGTCAAGGGACCCAAGCGGACCTGCCCTGCCGCATCGGCCTGGGCGTCAAACACAACGGCGTCGCCCATGAAGCCGGCCACAAATTCGCAATGCGGGGTCTCAAAAATCTCACGAGGTGACCCCACTTGCATGATCTCGCCCTCACGCATCACCACCACGGT
>JBBKVN010000064.1:0-13798 GCA_037968455.1 Rhodoferax sp. | reverse complement strand
TAGGGATTGCCCTCGGCTATAATGAGAGGCTATCCCGCACCCGCGTACGCCTAGAGCAATCCAAGCCCAATTCCCTTAGTCAGCAATTTCAAGAGTGAACTCTTGAGGCGCTTGGGCGTACCCGTAACCATACCGGAGAACCCAGTGCTTTTGTCTCTTCAGGGAAACTTTCCCCCCGCCATTCTGGCGCTCGCAGACGGCACGGTCTATATTGGTCATTCCATCGGAGCCACCGGCTCCACCGTCGGCGAGGTGGTGTTCAACACCTCCATGTCCGGCTACCAGGAAATCCTCACAGACCCGAGCTACTGCCAGCAACTCGTCACCCTCACTTACCCCCATATCGGCAACTACGGCGTCAATGAAGACGATGTCGAAGCCGAGAAAGTGCACGCTGCAGGGTTGATCATCAAGGATCTGCCTTTGGTGGCGTCTAACTTCCGCAAGTCGATGACTCTGGATGAGTATCTCGTGCGGGAGTCGACCGTGGCCATCGCCAATATTGACACCCGCCAATTGACGCGCCAATTGCGCACGCAAGGCGCTCAAAACGGATGCATCGTAGGTCTGGCTGCCGGTGAAGTGGTGACGCAAGCTGTGATTGATGCGGCTGTTGCTTCGGCCAAGGCTGCGCCCAGCATGACGGGTCTTGACTTGGCCAAAGAAGTCACCATCAAGGCGGCGTGTGAATGGACACAAACAGAGTGGCAGCTGTTTCACCCGCAGTTGGCGGGCAAACCCGGCTACGGCGAGCTGACGGAGGCCAAGTTTCATGTGGTCGCGTATGACTTCGGTGTGAAGAAAAACATTCTTCGCATGTTGGCGCAGCGCGGTTGTCAGGTGACTGTGGTGCCCGCCCAGACGCCAGCGGCCGAGGTGCTGAAGTTGTCGCCTGATGGTATCTTTTTGAGCAATGGCCCAGGAGACCCGCAGCCCTGCGATTACGCCATTGCTGCTGCTGCTGAGTTGATTGAATCCGGCATTCCGACTTTCGGTATTTGTCTGGGCCATCAAATCATGGCCTTGGCCAGCGGAGCAAAAACTTTCAAGATGAAGTTTGGACACCACGGTGCCAATCATCCGGTCAAAGATCTGGACAACGGTCGTGTCAGCATCACCAGCCAGAACCATGGTTTTGCGGTGGACGAGAAGACATTGCCAGCCAACTTGCGCGCTACCCATATCAGCTTGTTTGACGGCACGTTGCAGGGTTTGGCTTGGACCGACAAGCCCGCGTTCTGCTTTCAGGGGCACCCCGAAGCATCGCCCGGACCCAACGATATCGCCTATTTGTTTGACCGCTTCACGTCGTTGATGGAGAAGGCTCAGGAGAAAAAAAATGCCTAAACGTACCGACCTAAAAAGCGTCCTGATTATTGGCGCCGGCCCCATCATCATCGGCCAAGCTTGTGAGTTTGACTACTCAGGCGTGCAGGCCTGCAAGGCGTTGCGCGAAGAGGGCTACAAAGTCATTCTGATCAATAGCAACCCTGCCACGATCATGACCGACCCTGCCACGGCAGATGTGACCTATATCGAGCCTATCACCTGGCAGACGGTCGAGAAGATCATTATCAAAGAGCGTCCGGACGCCATTTTGCCAACCATGGGCGGGCAGACCGCGCTGAATTGCGCGCTCGATTTGTGGCACCACGGCGTGCTGGAGAAGTACAACGTAGAGTTGATTGGCGCCAGTCCTGAAGCGATTGACAAGGCCGAAGACCGCCTGAAGTTCAAGGACGCGATGACCAAAATCGGTTTGGGCTCCGCCCGTTCCGGCATTGCGCACTCCATGGATGAAGCCTGGGTCGTGCAGAAGACACTGGGCTTTCCCACCGTCATTCGTCCCAGTTTCACATTGGGCGGAACGGGCGGCGGTATTGCCTACAACTCGGAAGAGTTTGAGGTCATTTGCAAGCGTGGTCTGGAAGCGTCGCCCACCAATGAGCTGCTGATCGAAGAGTCATTGCTGGGTTGGAAAGAGTACGAGATGGAAGTGGTTCGCGACAAGGCGGACAACTGCATCATCGTTTGCTCGATTGAGAACCTGGATCCCATGGGCGTGCACACAGGTGACTCGATCACCGTGGCGCCAGCCCAGACGCTGACCGACAAGGAATATCAAATTTTGCGCAACGCCTCACTGGCGGTGCTGCGTGAAATTGGTGTTGATACGGGTGGCTCCAACGTCCAGTTCTCGATCAATCCGGTCGATGGCCGAATGGTGGTGATCGAAATGAACCCCCGGGTGTCCCGCTCTTCAGCGTTGGCGTCCAAGGCAACCGGGTTCCCGATTGCCAAAGTGGCTGCCAAGCTGGCGGTGGGCTACACCCTGGATGAATTGCGCAACGACATCACAGGCGGCGCCACGCCGGCCAGCTTCGAGCCGAGCATTGACTACGTGGTGACGAAGATTCCGCGTTTCGCGTTTGAGAAATTTCCTGCTGCTGACAGCCGTTTGACGACCCAAATGAAGTCGGTCGGCGAGGTGATGGCCATGGGTCGCACGTTCCAGGAGTCGTTCCAGAAAGCGCTGCGCGGACTTGAGGTCGGTGTTGACGGCATGAACGAAAAGACGCAGGACCGGGAGTTGTTGGAGCGTGAGTTGGGTCAACCTGGCCCAGACCGCATTTGGTACGTGGGTGACGCGTTTGCTGCCGGGTGGAGTGTTGACGAAGTTTTTTCTCTGACCAAGATTGACCCATGGTTCTTGGTTCAAATTGAGCAAATCGTCAAAATCGAGCTGGAGTTGGAAACAACCACACTCGATGCCATCGATGCGCCCACATTGCGCGCCTTGAAGCAAAAGGGATTTTCAGATCGCCGCCTGGCCAAGCAGTTGAAGACCACCGATACAGCGATTCGCGAGAAGCGCCGCGCCCTGGGTGTTCGTCCTGTCTACAAACGTGTGGACACCTGCGCCGCAGAGTTTGCGAGCAATACCGCTTACATGTATTCGACCTACGAGGCTGAGGGCAGTGAGTGCGAAGCCGCACCGACGGACAAGAAGAAGATCATGGTGCTGGGCGGTGGCCCAAACCGAATTGGTCAGGGCATTGAGTTTGACTACTGCTGTGTGCACGCCGCTCTGGCCATGCGCGAAGACGGTTACGAGACCATCATGGTCAACTGCAACCCTGAGACCGTCTCCACAGACTATGACACCTCGGACCGCTTGTACTTCGAGCCGCTGACGCTGGAAGACGTGCTTGAAATCGTCGATAAAGAGAAGCCGTTTGGCGTGATCGTTCAGTATGGTGGTCAAACACCGTTGAAGTTGGCGCTGGACCTGGAAGCTAATGGTGTGCCCATCATTGGCACCTCGCCTGACATGATTGACGCGGCGGAAGATCGCGAGCGCTTCCAGAAACTGCTGCATGAATTGAAATTGCTTCAGCCACCGAACGCCACAGCCCGCACCGAGCCGGAAGCGCTTGAAAAAGCGGCGGCCTTGGGTTACCCGCTGGTTGTGCGTCCAAGCTATGTGCTGGGTGGCCGTGCCATGGAAGTGGTTCACGAGCAGCGCGATTTGGAGCGCTATATGCGCGAGGCCGTGAAGGTCAGCCATGACTCACCCGTCCTCTTGGATCGTTTCTTGAACGATGCCATAGAGTGCGATGTGGACTGCCTGCGCGATGCCGGATCTGAAGGGGTTGAGGGCCGTACCTTTATCGGTGGCGTTATGGAGCACATTGAGCAAGCTGGCGTGCATAGTGGTGACTCCGCTTGTTCGCTGCCGCCTTACAGCCTGAGTGCCGAAACCATTTCAGAAATCAAACGCCAAACCGCGGCCATGGCCAAGGCCTTGAATGTGGTGGGATTGATGAACGTGCAGTTCGCGATTCAAAACATCGAGGGCAAGGACGTCATTTACGTGTTGGAAGTCAACCCCCGTGCATCACGCACGGTGCCATTCGTGTCTAAAGCGACGGGAATTCCCCTTGCCAAAGTGGCTGCGCGCTGCATGGTCGGCCAGTCCCTGGTCTCTCAGGGCATCACCAAAGAAGTGACACCTCCGTATTTCAGCGTGAAAGAGGCGGTGTTCCCATTCGTGAAGTTCCCAGGCGTTGACACCATTCTTGGACCTGAAATGAAGTCCACGGGTGAAGTCATGGGTGTCGGTAAAACGTTTGGAGAGGCCTTTGTGAAATCGCAAATGGGAGCGGGCACCAAGCTGCCCCGCTCTGGCCTGGTATTTATCTCGGTCAAAAATAACGATAAGGTGAGCGCGATTGAGGTCGCTCGGTCTTTGGTGGCGATGGGCTTTACACTGGTGGCCACCAAAGGTACAGCGGCGGCGATCAATGCGGCGGGCATTGAATGCCAGGTAGTCAATAAGGTGGCAGAGGGGCGGCCCAACATCGTTGACATGATCAAAAATGATGAAATTGCCTTGGTGATTACGACGGTGGAAGAGCGCCGCAATGCGATCGCTGACTCGGGTTACATCCGCACATCCGCACTACTGGCCCGCGTCACCACCTTCACCACCATTGCAGGTGCAGAAGCTGCTGTGGAAGGGATGAAACACATGGATCACCTCGATGTGATCTCGGTGCAGGAGATGCATGCACAACTGGTTGGCGCTTGATCAACCTTTGACAATCACGGCATAATGGCCGCCTGATGAAACCGCCGAACGGCAACGCTCGGCGGTTTCCTTTTGTACCTTCCAAAATTACAACGGAGCAGTTTGTGGCTACCCTACCTATCACCAAGCGCGGCGCTGAATTGCTAAAAGCAGAGTTGCATAAACTGAAAACAGTGGATCGCCCTTGGGTCATCAACGCCATCGCTGAAGCGCGAGCTCAAGGTGATTTGAGTGAGAACGCTGAATACGAGGTCGCCAAAGACCGCCAGGGCTTTATCGAGGGCCGGATTCAAGAGGTTGAAGGCAAGTTGTCAGCCTGCCAGATCATTGATCCGGCAGAGCTTCACGCTGAAGGTCGCGTGGTGTTTGGTGCAACGGTGCGCCTCCAGGATGAAGAGTCGGGTAAAGAAGTGACTTACCAAATTGTGGGTGAGGACGAGGCGGACATCAAGTTGGGATTGATCAATATTGGCAGCCCCATCGCCCGCGCTTTGATTGGCAAATTAGAGGGTGATACAGCGGATGTCCAGGCCCCCGGCGGTGTTCGTCAATATGAGGTCGTGGCTGTCAGCTACATCTAAGGTGAAGGCACAACTGCCTCTCTGGATTGCGGCCTTCTGGTGGGGGAGTTTGACAACGGTTGGGTTCGGCGTTGTACCGATGCTTTTTGTCCACCTGCCATCACCGGCGATGGCAGGAAGTATGGCGGCCAAGTTGTTCTCCGCTCAGACCTGGGTCGCCATGGTTTGCGGATTGTTGCTGTTAATGTATTCGCAGGGAAATAGCGCTGAACTGTCAGCTGCGCGTGCGCGAGGCGCTATTATTTTTGTGGTGAGTGGGATGATGTTGGCGCTCTTGTCGGAATTTGCCGTTGCGCCAAAAATTGTGGCGCGGGAGAATTTGGCGGTTTGGCACGGCATCGGCACTCTGATGTATGCGCTGCAGTGGGTCTGTTCGGCCATCAGCCTCTGGAAGCTGATGGCGCCGCCCGACAGTCCTCAGGTTTGACTGCGTTTTTTGATGCTGATTTGTTTAGGTTTGATGCGTTTGACTTGTCCACCTGCCGTGAGGCGCTGATTGCCAAGAACTCGCAAGGTTTTGACTTCAGGGCGCTGACCGGCTTGTTTGCTGTATTTGAGAACCTTGATGTCGCGCGGACCAGGCATCCGGTTTTCGTCGACGACTTTTTCACGTACAGGCATGGGGCGCCAGAGTACCAGCAACTTCCCGATGTGCTGAATCGGAGCGGCGTTGAGTTCGTCAGTCAATGTTTGAAACATCGCTTCACGGGCAGCGCGGTCATCCGAGAAAACCCGAATTTTGATCAGGCCATGTGCGTTTAAAGCCGAGTCGGCTTCTTTTTTGACGGCATCAGTGAGGCCGTCACCACCAATCATCACCACGGGGTCCAGGTGATGTGCATCTGAGCGATGTTCTTTGCGTTGGGCAGGGGTCAGTTGAATTTGAGACATACCCGTATTATCGGTTACGAAGGCGAAAATGAAATCTAGTACAAAAAGCAGCAAAGTCAATCGGGCTTGGCTGAATGATCATGTCAATGACACCTACGTGAAGTTGGCCAAATTGGAAGGCTATCGCGCACGGGCTGCCTACAAGCTGAAGGAGATCGACGAAAGCTTTGGTTTGATCAAGCCGGGCCAGTTGGTTGTCGATCTTGGGTCGACACCCGGCGCGTGGAGTCAGTATGTTCGTCGCAAGATGTCGCCGAAGTCAGCCACCGGTGGCGGCGCAGCAGTGGGGGAGCTCAATGGGACCATTATTGCGCTGGATATTTTGCCGATGGAGCCCGTTGAAGGGGTGGTCTTCATAAAGGGCGATTTTCGAGAGGCCGATGTCCTGCAACGATTAACCGATGAAATGAAGTCCCGTCTGGCCGATGTGGTGGTTTCTGACATGGCGCCAAACCTGTCAGGCATTGCCAGTGCAGACACAGCGCGAATCGAAAACCTTGTGGAGTTGGCGCTCGAGTTTGCACAAAGTCACATGAAGCCACAGGGTGCGTTGGTGGTTAAAGTGTTTCATGGCAGTGGCTATGACACCTTGGTCAAACGGTTTCGGGAAACATTTGTTGTGGTGAAGCCAATGAAGCCCAAAGCTTCGCGAGACAAGTCGTCGGAGACGTTTTTGGTGGGTGTTGGTTTGAAATCGCACTGAATCCCATACTTGATCTATGGCTGAAACCTGCGAATTCACGGCCTGGCGGTCTTGAAACGCCTAAAATAAGTCCCAGTTATGTTCAGTCTTCTAATTTGTGTCCGTATTGGAGCCTCGCTTGAATAATCAGTGGTTCTCGAAAATTGCCGTTTGGCTTGTAATCGCCTTTGCGTTGTTTACTGTTTTTAAACAGTTTGATACACGAGGGACAGCAGGTGCTGGCAGCATTGGCTATTCCGACTTTCTGGAAGAAGTCCGCAATAACCGCATTAAAAGTGCTGTGATTCAGGAAGGCCAGGGCGGTACCGAGATTGTTGCCTTGACCAGCGATGATCGCAAAGTTCGTACCACTGCCACTTACCTGGATCGTGGCTTGGTTGGTGACTTGATTGCCAACGACGTGAAGTTTGATGTTCGCCCCCGCGAAGAGGGCTCACTCCTGATGACCTTGTTGGTCAGTTGGGGGCCCATGTTGCTGCTGATCGGGGTGTGGGTTTACTTCATGCGTCAGATGCAAGGCGGAGGCAAAGGCGGTGCTTTCAGCTTTGGCAAGAGCAAAGCACGCATGATGGATGAAAACACCAATCAGGTCACTTTTGCTGACGTGGCGGGGTGTGATGAAGCCAAGGAAGAGGTCAAGGAAGTGGTTGACTTCCTGAAGGACCCTGCCAAGTTCCAAAAACTTGGGGGGCGTATTCCTCGCGGTTTGTTATTGGTCGGACCTCCCGGTACCGGTAAAACCTTGCTGGCCAAGGGAATTGCCGGTGAAGCCAAGGTTCCTTTCTTCTCTATTTCAGGTTCTGATTTCGTCGAGATGTTTGTCGGCGTGGGCGCAGCCCGTGTCCGTGACATGTTCGAGAACGCCAAGAAAAATGCGCCTTGCATTATTTTTATTGACGAGATTGATGCTGTTGGGCGTCAACGGGGTGCTGGTTTGGGCGGCGGCAACGATGAGCGTGAGCAGACCTTGAATCAGATGTTGGTCGAGATGGATGGTTTTGAGACCAATGTCGGCGTGATCGTGGTGGCCGCCACCAATCGCCCTGATATTTTGGATGCTGCCTTGTTGCGCCCCGGTCGTTTTGACCGCCAAGTCTACGTGACGCTCCCCGATATTCGGGGTCGCGAGCAAATTCTGAATGTGCACATGCGTAAAGTGCCCTTGGGGCAAGACGTGAACCCGGCTGTGATCGCACGTGGGACACCCGGCATGTCGGGCGCTGATTTGGCCAACCTTTGCAATGAGGCCGCGTTGATGGCAGCACGTCGCAATGCTCGCACGGTAGAGATGCAGGATTTTGAGCGCGCCAAAGACAAGATTCTGATGGGACCAGAGCGCAAGAGCATGGTCATGCCTGAAAGCGAGCGCAAGAACACCGCATACCACGAGTCCGGGCACGCATTGATTGGCAAGTTGCTCGACAAATGTGACCCGGTCCACAAGGTCACTATCATTCCTCGGGGCCGGGCATTGGGTGTCACGATGAGTTTGCCCGCACAAGATCGCTATAGCTACGACAGCGAATACATGTTGCATCAAATCAGCATGCTGTTTGGTGGTCGTATTGCCGAAGAGGTGTTTATGAATCAGATGACCACCGGCGCGAGCAACGACTTCGAACGAGCCACACATATCGCTCGCGATATGGTGACCCGCTATGGCATGACGGATGCCCTTGGTCCGATGGTTTATGCAGAGAATGAGGGCGAGGTGTTTTTGGGACGCTCGGTTACCAAAACCACCAATATGAGCGAGCAGACCATGCAGACGGTCGACGCCGAAGTACGCCGAATCATTGACCAACAGTACACAGTGGCGCGCAAGCTCATTGAAGACAACAAAGACAAGATGCACGCCATGGCGAAGGCCTTGCTGGAGTGGGAGACCATTGATAGCGACCAGTTGGATGACATCATGGCCGGTCGTGAGCCGCGGCCACCCAAAGACTGGACGCCTCGCGTGCCTTCGTCGGGTGGTGACAGCAGCAATGGCGGTCCCCCGGCTGTGAAGACGGATGTTGCGCCGACGGCTGCCTGAAGTTAGCAGTGAATTATTGAAACGGGGCCTTGGCCCCGTTTTGCTTTTTGGAGTATTGGCGTGCAGTGGACAACCAGCAGATTCGCGATTGATTTGAGAACGCCGAAAATAATGGGCATTGTCAATGTCACCCCTGATTCCTTCTCGGACGGTGGGCAGTACGGTTCTACGCATAAAGCTGTTCGGCATTGTGAGAAGCTGATTCAGGATGGTGCCGATATTTTGGATATTGGGGGCGAGTCGACTCGCCCCGGCGCGACACCCTTGTCCGTTGACGACGAACTCCATCGCTTGCTGCCTGTATTGCGCCAAGCGGTGAGGTTAGGTGTGCCGGTGTCGATTGACACGTATAAACCTCAAGTTATGCAAGTGGCCCTCGACGAGGGCGTGGACATCATTAATGATGTCTGGGCGCTAAGGTGGAATCCGGCAGACCAAAAGACGGGTGCCTTGCGGGGGTTGGATGTGGTTGCTGGCCACCCTGCTTGCGGAATTTGTTTGATGCATATGCATCGCGAGCCCGTGAACATGCAGGTGATGCCGATGGAGGGTGATGTCCCCAACCAGGTGGCAACATTTCTGAAAAGCGCGGCCTCTGCGTTGCAAGCGAAAGGCGTTGCCAAATCCCGGATTGCGATTGACCCCGGCATTGGGTTTGGCAAGACGGTGGCCCAGAATTTCGAGCTTCTCGCTCGCCAGAGAGAGGTTTTGGCGTGCGGTTATCCTCTTGTCGCCGGTTGGTCCCGGAAGTCGTCCTTGGCGGCGTTGCTGGGGGATCGACCGGTGAATGACAATACAGTTCAGGCGCATCCGCGCATGGTGGCCAGTGTTGCGGCGGCATTGTTGGCCGTGGAGCGCGGCGCCTCTGTGGTTCGTGTGCACGATGTGCGAGAAACAGCGCAGGCGTTGAAGGTGCTGCGGGCGATTCAATAGATTACAGATTTCGATAAGTTGAGGGAGAAACAAAATGAGTAGAAAATTTTTTGGCACGGACGGCATTCGTGGCACGGTCGGGCAAGCGCCCATCACCCCGGACTTTGTGCTGCGCTTGGCACATGCTGTGGGTCGTGTGCTGAAACGAACCGAGGAGCGGCCCACGGTTTTGATCGGCAAAGACACACGGATTTCAGGCTACATGCTTGAGAGCGCGCTGGAGAGTGGCTTTAACTCGGCCGGTGTCGACGTGGTTTTGCTCGGGCCGCTGCCCACGCCGGGGGTGGCTTATTTGACGCGCGCACAACGTGCATCACTCGGTGTGGTTATTAGCGCGAGCCACAACGCCTTTGCCGACAACGGCATCAAGTTTTTTAGCGCGCAAGGCACTAAGTTGCCCGATGCGTGGGAGTTGGATGTGGAGTCCGCACTGGATGAGCCTCCTGTATGGGCAGACTCCGCCACCTTAGGCAAAACCCGCCGGTTGGATGATGCAGCTGGACGCTACATCGAGTTCTGTAAAAGCACGTTTGCCAATGAACTGACCCTCAAGAGTGTGAAAATTGTGGTGGATGGCGCCCACGGCGCAGCGTACCAAGTGGCTCCCAAGGTATTTCATGAGTTAGGGGCTGAGGTCATTTCCATTGGGTGCCAGCCTGATGGGCTCAATATCAATCACAAGGTGGGTGCAACTCACCCTGAGGCCTTGGTGGCCGCGGTCTTGGAGCATGGTGCTCACTACGGCATTGCGCTGGACGGCGATGCGGATCGCTTGCAACTGGTCGACGCAGAAGGGCGATTGTTCAACGGCGACGAGATTCTCTACCTGATGGTCAAGGAGCGTCTGTCTCGCGGCGGTGCAACGGCAAGCAAACGAGCCAACGAGCATGTCCCAGGGGTGGTTGGGACCTTGATGACGAATATGGCGGTCGAATTGGCCTTACGGGCCCAGGGCGTGGAGCTGGTTCGCGCCAAAGTGGGTGACCGCTACGTTCTGGAAGAGTTGGAAAAGCGGGGGTGGCTCCTCGGTGGAGAAGGTTCTGGCCATTTGTTGGCGTTGGACAAGCACACCACCGGTGACGGCTTGGTGTCCGCGCTACAGGTGTTGCAGGCCTGCGTTCGCAGCGGCCAAACGGTGGCGCAATTGCTGTCAGACGTGACCTTGTTCCCGCAAACGTTGATCAATGTTCGCCTTCAGCCTGGTCAAAACTGGCAGGCAAGCGCCCGTCTGGCGGCTGAAACCCAGGCCGTCGAGATCGAACTGGGCGACACCGGGCGCTTGCTGATTCGAGCCAGTGGCACCGAGCCGCTGCTGCGTGTGATGGTGGAGGCCCGCGACCCCGAGCAAGCGCGTCGATGTGCTCAGCGCATTGCAGACACGATCACCGCCTAACGCCATAGAGGTTGAGATGCTCCCTTCACTGACAGTTCGCGTGTGTCGTGCTGATTACGACAATCCGGCACATGCCGATGCTTTGGTGAGTTTGCTTGATGCCTACGCCCGAGACCCCATGGGCGGTGGTGAGGCGCTGAGTGAGTTTGCGAAAGTAAATCTGGTAGCTTCGCTCGCGGCTCGACCTCAAGCCTACAGCGTGCTGGCATTTGCGCTGAGGGCTGAAGAATCCAGCGAGCAGCCAGTGGGATTGGTGAACTGTATTGAAGGTTTTTCGACCTTTGCCTGCCTGCCGCTGGTCAATGTGCATGACGTGGCGGTTTTGCCCGGCTACCGCGGGCACGGCGTGGGCGAGAAGATGCTGGTCTTGGCGGAGACCCTTGCACGGGAGCGTGGGGCTTGCAAGATGACCCTGGAGGTGTTGCAGGGCAATGCCAGCGCTGCAAGGCTGTACCGGCGCATGGGCTTCGACAATTACCAACTTGACCCCGCCATGGGGCAGGCCCACTTCATGCAGAAATGGCTGGCATCCTCGGAATCGGCCAACCCATCTTGAGGTTTTGGGGCAAGGCGCGCTGGGCGGGGCGCGGCAATAGCGGTACTTATACTCCTTAAATGATAGCGTCCTGCGCTTATTCAGGGCTGAGTTGACGGTTGTTTGACATCTGGGTTTGACGAATGCCGTTTTGCCAACTAATATGGTAAGTAATTAATTGCTTACCAAATGAACCCATCCCAATCTTCAGACGTTAGCGCAACGCGCTTGCCTACAGAGGCCCGACAGGCTGAGATCATCGCCGCGGCGTTGCAGCTGGCGCAAGATCGTAGCCCGGGGGCGATTACGACCGCCGAACTCGCCGCTGCAGTCGGTTTGAGTCAAGGCGCGCTGTTCAAACATTTCGACTCTAAAGACGCCGTCTGGCTTGCGGCCATGGGCTGGGTCAGCGAGCAATTGTTGGCGCGGTTGACGACCGCAGCACAAGAGGCCAATGGACCGTTGGACGCCTTGCAACGAGTTTTCGACGCGCATGTGGCGTTCTGCATGCTTCACCCCGGTGTGCCACGTGTGGTTTTCCATGAGCTGCAGCGGCCCGCAGATTCCGCCATCAAGCAGCGCGTCAGAGAAATGTTGCAGACCTATCGGCAGTTGTTGCTCGACCTACTGCAGACCGCCGTGGATGCCGGCGAGGCGCAGCCCGATCTGGACGCGCCCGCCGCAGCCACCTTATTTGTGGGGCTGATTCAGGGGCTGGTCATGCAGTCCATGCTGAGTGGTCAGGTGGCGCACATGGCTTCGAGCGGCTCCGGTGTCTTCAAGCTCTTTTTGCGCGCTATCGCGCCGCCACTATGAAACTTCAACGACCAACCTTTAAGCTGATCTTGCTGGCCGTGGCGGCCTTGGTGCTTGTCGGTGCCATGGCTTTTTTATTGCGCACCTCTGGCCCGTTGGCTCCGGTCAAAGTCACCGTGATCGAGGTGAAAACCGGTGTGGTCGCGCCCGCGCTGTTCGGCATCGGCGTGGTCGAGGCGCGGCGCAGTTATGCCGTCGGGCCCACAGCGCCCGGCAGGGTGAGTCAAGTTTTCGTGGATGTGGGCGATACCGTCAAAGCGGGGCAACTGTTGGCTGAGATGGACTCGGTGGACATGGATGCCCGTTTGCTGGCGTTAGTCGCCTCCATGGCGCGCGGTAGCAGCGCTGTTGCCGCAGCCCAAGCTCAGTCTGCCGACATGCTGGCCCGCGCTGAACTGGCTTCAAGCAACGCTCGCCGATACCAGGAGCTGGCTCGACAGGCGTTTGTCAGCCCTAGCGTCGCGCAGGCCAAGGATCAGGAGAGCGCCTCGGCACAGGCCGCCGTTCTGGCGGCAAGGGCGAATGTGAATGCGGCGCAGCAAGACTTGAAACGCTTGCAGGCCGAACGCGCTGGCCTGACGCAGCAACGGCACAACCTGCGCCTTATGGCGAGTCAAGACGGTGTGGTCGTGTCCCGAGACGCCGAGGCCGGAAGCACCGTGGTGGCGGGGCAGTCGGTCTTCAAACTGGTGGATCCAGCCAGCTTGTGGGTGAAGACGCGGTTTGACCAAGGGCGATCTGCTGGATTGGTGCCTGGATTGGTGGCCAACATCGTCTTGCGTTCGCACCCCGGCACCACTCAACGGGGTCAGGTGGCCCGCGTCGAGTTGCAGAGTGACAGCGTCACCGAGGAACGCGTGGCCCAAATCGCTTTTGATGCGATCCCGCGTGGTTTGACCCTGGGCGAGTTGGCTGAAGTGACTCTCCAGTTACCCGCCAGCGCCCCCGCGCTGCTGGTGCCCAATGCGGCCATTCAACGCCAGAGTGGGGCCGTTGGCGTATGGGCTTTGGATGAGGATCGTTTGACCTGGCTGCCGGTGAGCGTGGGTCAACACAGTCTGGATGGACAGGTTCAGGTGTTGCAAGGTCTGGAGGAAGGGCAGGGTGTTGTGGTTTATAGCGCCAAGGCGCTGACGCAAAACACCCGGGTTAAAGTGGTCAGCAGCCTGGTGCCCAAGCAGCCATGATCAGCCTGGCCGGACGGGACATCCTGCACTCGTGGACCAAGTTTGTGTTCACGGGCATTGGCTTGGGCCTTTTGATTGGCGTCACGTTGACCATGGCTGGGGTGTACAGAGGCATGGTGGACGACGCCCG
>JBBKVN010000063.1:0-4865 GCA_037968455.1 Rhodoferax sp. | reverse complement strand
CTGTTGAGTTGCCATTGAAGGGCCAACTCCGTTCGATCCCAACGGTAGCGGGCTTCTAGCCAAGTCAGGCGGCTTTGGTCGTCCAGATTCACCTGCATCATGGCGGCAAGATCCAGCTTGTTGACAAACGCGTCCGCCCAACCCAAGCGCACCAAGGCGGCTTGACGGGTGGTGAGCTCCATGCGGTCACGCACCGTCAGGCGATAGCGGCCGTAGTCCACTTGTGAGCCATTGCGCAAGGCATTCCATTGCCCTTGATCGGGCGCAGCGCCATCGTACTGGTACTCGGCAGTAAGTGATACCTTTTGGGCGCTGGTATAGGTAAACCCAGACGCCATGCGACTGCGAAACGATTCGTCTTGTTCCACTACTGTTGAAAGCGGCAAGGCTTGCGCGGCCAAGCTTTTCATGCGGCCGCCAGACCATTCCACATAACCCACCGTGGTGTCGCTCAGCATCGTTGAGAGGTTTAAACCCAGCTGGGCACTTTGCCGGTCATCACCAAAGAGCAGAAATTGCGGATTCAATCCGTTGCCAAGTTGTTGGCTGGCGGCTACCAGCCAGCGCGTGCGATTGTTGGTGCTGCCCAGGTCAGGGCTCCAACTGGCGTTGTTGGGGGAATCCGCCAGCTTGGGGGCGATGGTGGCGGTCAAAGATCCACCTGCCCACATGGTTTGCCAACGCAACATGCCAGTACCCAGGCGATTTTCCCGAATGCTATTGGGATCCACAGACACCAATGACCTGTTAGCGCCTTCGCGGAAAAAATCGGTGGGATTGTAGCCCTGTGCGACGCCATATCGGGCATTCACACGCCCGGCGGTGAATACTTGGCTGTCGTTGGGTTGCCAACTGAGATAGGCTTCTTTCAGGGTATTGATGGTGTCACTTTGTTCACCCGGGGCACCGGATTCACGGCTGACGTCAAGCCGGTCCGAGAAAACCGCGCGCAACTCGGGAGACAGTTTTTTGTCGTACAAAACATCCACAGAGACGCGCTGGGTGTCTGCGTTGGTGGTTGCACCTGTGTTTTGGCGCAGACTGACCTGCCCCAAGGAGGCCTCAGTGAATACGCGCCAGTCCGACTGAGTTTTCACCACCGTATCCGGCGTTTCATCGGCCAGCATGAGTGCGTCCTCCTCAGCAGATCCACCCGCCATGGCGGGAAGGGTAATACTGAGCAGGAGTGAGCATAGGACTCTCAGATCAAGCATGGGTCACTCCGGTTTGAAATTGGGCAAGTAGTCGCGCTGGAGCCAGGCGTCCGGCACGTCGCGCCACGCGTAGTCGGTGTAGCGCATCACGGTTACCCACTTAGGGTCCAGGCCATCAATGATGACGATCTCGGTGGGCCGCTCCGCACTGAGCTGATTTTGGTAGCGGCGGTAGTACACTGTTTTGAGCAGCCGGTCGCTTTCCGAAAAGAAACGCGCTTTGATGGGGCGACTGTTGGCCGTGTCTACCCATAACTCAATGCGGTGATAGGTAGCATCTGGCGCGGCAGCGGCCAAGTCTAGCTTGGTGCTTTTACGGGGCTGTCGCTCGCCGTCGGTAATCTCTTCATCAGTGGCCGTGTTGGCCAGGTAGTCTTTAGCCAGGTTCACGGTGACCACATCGCCATTGGAGGCCTGGCCCAGCAAGCGTTGCTGAGGCGAGAGACGCACACTGGCGCGGCTGGCCGGGTCATAAAACCAAAAGTCATTGCCATTCTTGAGCATCAACTTGCCAACGTCCCGCGCTGGTGCTTCAAACCGAATCAATGAACGAAACTGCCCGCTCTTGGCATCTGCCTTGGCGTAGCTCCCCAGCGTGCTGGTGTCGGTTTGCTTGCCGTTGCGGTATTCAACGAGCGTGACGGTGACACTGAAACCCTTGCTGGGGTTGCGCACGGCATCACTGGCCACCAACATGGCCTGCGGGCTTTGCTGGGCATTGGCCAGGCCACCGAGACACAGAGCCAACAAGATGGCGGGGAGTTGGTAAAACTTCATGACAAGCTCCAAGTCAAACGTGGCGCAACGCATCCACAATATTCAGCCGCGCCGCATGGCGTGCCGGCCACCAGGCTGACAACGTGGCAACCAGTATGAGGCCCAAGGCGCTGCTGACCAAGAGCGTGTACTCACCAGACACTCGCACTGTGAGGGGGACTGGCGTCATTCGTCCAGGTGGAATCCAGGTAAACCCGCTCTGATTAATGACGAATGAAATCAACAGGGACAGCATGATGCCCAGCACAGCTCCAATCAAGCCCAACAGCAGGCCTTCCGCAATGAAGAGATTGCGAATGCTGTCACGGCGCAAGCCAATCGCACGCAGAGTACCAATTTCAACCGTCCGCTCGGCAACCGTCATGCTCATGGTGTTGCTGAGCAGGAACAACACAATGGAGCCAATTAAAACTGAGATAAATCCAAAAATGATGTCAAACATCTTGATGGACTGACTAAAAAACGGATTGAGCTTGTCAAAGGTCAGGAGCGCCAGTGGCTGTTCGCCAAATGAACTTGCCAACAAAGCCGTGAGTCGGACCAGGGCAGCTGGCAGGTCTGAAGTGTGTTTTAGCTGAACGACGATAGCGGTGACTTTTGGGGTGCCACTGCCGTAGACAAGTCGCTGGGCTTGCGACAAATGCATGGCGATGAAAATGTCGTCCAGTTCTTTCACGCCCTGTTCTTCAGCCTTGACGATCTTGAGTTGCGTGACATTTGGCGCGCCGCGTGGGGTAGGTGCCAATAGTTCAATGCGGACACCGCCGGTGTCAGAGACTGGAGCGGTCTCTTGAGCCGACAACGCGGTGATGTCGTCTGGTGCTTGGTTTGCCGCCGCTGTGGCCATTTTTTCTGCCGAAGTCACGCCGTTGCGACAGTTATCAACCTTGAGTGACTCGCACAATTGGAGAACCCGCGCCACGCCGGTTCCAATGACTGCTGAATCGGGGGATGTGCCGGCCAAGGCCAATGGCAACAGCACCTGTGGAAAGTGATAGTCATTCCAGAGCCGAAGTTGGTTTTGCTCCTCTACGACCATACCTCTGCCAATGACCGTACGCGATACGCCAGCGGAAAAATTGCCCGCCACGCCCCCCAACTGCAGCGTCGGGGTCACCACCGCCAGCATCGGAGACAACACCGCATCGGTCTTGATCTGATTGATGATGGCTTGGTAGTCGGCGATGCCGTAGGCAGCGGGGTTTCCGTCGCCATACAAAAAATAGTCTTTGTGCTGAATCTGCAGGTGGCCGCTCTGCACCACAAACTGAGTCTCCAAGCCGTAATTGATGTTGCGAACATAGCCGCCAAACATCAGAATGGAAATGGTGCCAATCATTACCGCAAGAAGCGTGGTGAGAGAGCGCCGGCGATTGCGAAGCAAATTCCGCAAGGCCAAGTTCAGCGTTCTCATCATGGCGCAACCTCCAAAACTTCGTCACTTCGCTTGACCGACACGATGCGCCCATCGCGGATGGTGATGGAGTCATCGGCTTCCGCGAGCACTTTGGGGTCGTGCGACGAAAAGATGAATGAGATGCTGTAGAGCTGTTGCATGCGACGCATGAGGCGAATGATGGCGGTTCCCGTCGCACTGTCCAGGTTGGCCGTCGGCTCGTCTGCCAACACCATTTTTGGCTTGCAGGCAAGTGCTCGAGCCACAGCCACGCGTTGACGCTGACCGCCAGAAAGTTGCCCAGGACGATTCCTGGCCTTGTCCGCCAACCCCACCGCCTCCAATAGTTTCTCGACACGCCGCTTGCGACGTTCAGGTGAGACGCCCGCCATGATCAATGGGTATTCCACGTTCTCGAAAGTGCTCAGCACGGGCAGCAGGTTGAAGTTCTGAAATATGAACCCTATGTTTCGCGCGCGAAAGTCAGACAACTCATCGTCGTTGAGCTTTTGCACGGACTCTCCGGCCACGACAATCTCGCCCGAGTTCGGCGTATCAATGCACCCCATGAGGTTGAGAAGCGTTGTTTTCCCACTTCCGGACGCACCCGAGACCACCGTAAATCGGTTAGGTCGGATCAAGAGATTAATATCTGTCAACGCGGGAACATCCACCGAGTCAAGGCGATATGTCTTGCTGATATTGTGCAAAATCACTGAGGGAGTCTCAATGAGGTGCCCCGCGTTGTTTTTCGAATGCATTGTCGGGTTGCCCTGTTCCCATGGATCGATCTTTGAGTTTACTCACTTGATCTTCAAGCAGCCATATTTCTCAGATAAGAGTTGGATAATTGCCCATCAGCTATGGTGATGCGCCCCCGTCGTGTATTGCCCCATCTATTAATCACTATGAAACAGATTCTTCTGGTCTGCATGGCCAATATCTGCCGATCGCCCATGGCACTAGTGGTCGCTACAAAGCTATCTAAAGATCTAGGGTTGTCGGCACGCGTCAAGTTCGATTCTGCCGGAACTCACGCCGAAAATGGCAGAAAACGCATGGATTCCAGAGTCGAGTCTGTGTTGCGTGGTCGTCACTACCCTCTGGTCAAGGGGCGAACGCGCAAAATCAATGCTGATGACTTTGAGAATTTTGACTTGATCATTGGCATGGACCGAGGCAACCTTGCAGCCCTGAAAAAGATTTGCCCGGAGCAATATATTTCAAAACTACACCTTTTGTTGACGTTTGCACCAGCTGTAGGTCAGGATGAGGTGCCGGACCCCTACTTCGGTAATCTGGAAGGCTTTGAGCGTGTATTGACCCTGTGCGAAGCCGGCGTGACAGGCCTATTGAAGACCGATCTGAATCAAACCTTGTGATAGTCCCGGTACCAAGCCACAAAACGATCGATGCCTTCTTGCACGCTCGTTCCAGGCACGAAACCGACCCAGTCGTTCAATGCATCGGTATTGGCG
>JBBKVN010000062.1:0-3913 GCA_037968455.1 Rhodoferax sp. | reverse complement strand
TGCCTCACATCTTCGCTATCGGCGACATCGTGGGCCAGCCCATGCTGGCGCACAAGGCGGTGCATGAAGCGCACGTGGCGGCGGAAGTGATCGCCGGTGAATTACAAGGCAACAAAGAGTTGGCTGCCGCCGCATTCAATGCCCGCGTCATTCCGTCGGTGGCCTACACCGACCCCGAGGTGGCCTGGGTTGGCCTCACCGAAGACCAGGCCAAGGCGCAAGGCATCAAGGTCAAGAAGGGTTTGTTCCCCTGGAACGCTTCCGGCCGCGCCATTGCCAATGGCCGCGACGAAGGTGTCACCAAATTGCTGTTTGATGACTCACCGGAAGCGCACGGCCACGGCAAGATTCTGGGCGGCGGCATGGTCGGCACCCACGCCGGCGACATGATTGGCGAAGTGGCGCTGGCGATTGAGATGGGCGCAGATGCCATCGACATCGGAAAAACCATCCACCCACACCCAACTCTTGGCGAATCCATCGGCATGGCGGCGGAAGTGGCGCACGGTAGCTGCACCGACTTGCCGCCAGCACGGAAGTAAATTCCCTATAAAAATAGCTTCTTCCGCTTTTGGTTAAAGCGGTGGCAGCCATCCAAAGTAAAAGCCCGAACTGGCAACAGTTCGGGCTTTTTTTTGTTTGGACGGCCAGCTGGCACTCGCAGAAGGCCGTGCGGCTGAACATCTCAAAGACAGCCACATCCGAGTCCAATCTCTGCGACCCGCGCCATCATCTGCGGTCCTTCTGCACCAACTCTTTGTTGAATATTTCAACGCTTTCCTTGTATCCGCCGGGGGAATGCCTTTTGAGCAACACCCTGCTTATGCAGGAAATAGCGGCGCATCTAGTTGATCATTCACTGGGCAATACAACACGATCCTGGCCCTAGGCGGCGCTGTGCCTTCGGAATCTCTATCTGGCCATAGCGTTTGCGCAAAGTCGCACATCAGGGTTACCTCGTTGAGCGAAGACTTCAATCAATCTCAATTGTTGACTAGCGTCTTTGGGTGCTCGCCGCCAAGCGACTGCGCTGCCAACGATAGTGCATGGTGTTGCAGTCGTTGGCGGCGCGGACCTGGTTAGGTTTGAAGACTAATGAACGTGAGGCGTTTCTGCAAGTTGACCCCGGATGGCACCCGCTGGATACACACTGTTGTGCACGTTGATGTAGAAATTCTGCGGATTTTTCAGGATGCGCTGCACGATGCCGGCTTCCTTGGTTGGGAATTTGCCTTCAGTGGCTTCGCTGATGCAGTCGCCAGCCTGACCGTTTTGTGGCCAGGCCAGAGCGGCCACGACCGGGCCGTTGGAGCCACGTGCGCCTTCATGAATGTGGGCTGCCCGGCCGTTGCCTGGGGCCTGATTCAACTCGGCAAGCTGACTGTCCACGACGATGGCGTAGCACAACGTATTGGCGTTCTGCGCACCGTCGATACCAAAAACCGTGGCGCGCCCGCGGGCGTTGGCATCACCGACCATCATGCCGGTCTTGCTGGCATCGCTACCGACTTGTTCCACGCCGACCAGATTGGTTTCGAGCACCGGATTCAAGTGGCCTGCATGCGCAGTAGGTACCCAAGCGGCGAGGCCGATCAGTCCCGAGCCAGCGATCGAAAGAAGGTGTTTTTTGAATGTCATAGATTATTCTCCAGTTTGATTGATAACAATTGGCGCCATGTGTCAGATTGACAGGTGCTACTGGGTATACGTGGCAAGAAGCCGACTGGATTCAAGTATTTCGGTTGAATCATGCGGACACCCGGTCATGGGGGTTTTTGGGGTGCCAAGCCGCAGGTAATCAAGCGTTGCACCGATCCTTCAGGCCCCAAGCCCCCCGGGTGCGCGGCAGCACGGCACCGTGAAGCGAAAATTTGTTCCCAAGTGCATGCCCCCCCGGCATCATCGGGCGGAAAATGGGTACGGTTTACAGCACGTTGAGGGCACGCCTGGATGTGGTGGAAATGAGGGGTGGCTTGATTAAGGGCGCCGACCGCGAGGCGGTCAAGATCTGTTAGCAGATGAATGCGCCGCGTATTGACAACATCTCGCTCAATACAAAAAGGGTGGCAGTACACCCAATGCCAAAGGGATGGCTGCTGAAAAAGCCGGCGTGTCTGTCGCAGACTCTGGCTCCATCAACGTCGACATCCTCATGCGCGCCCATGTGCCTAACATCTTCGCCATTGGCGACACCGTGGACCAGCCATGCGGCTGAGGATCTTACTCATTCATTTCCGTCAAACGCTACTTATTGGGTAGCTGTCTGCGAAATCCCTATAGGGGACAGAGCCAATTTTCCAGCCTAAATAACGCCCATGCGCTTGGCCTGCTCGGTCAACTCGGCGCGGAAATTTGGGTGGGCAATGCCAATCAGTTCACGCGCGCGCTGGCCTGCCGACTTGCCGCGAAGCTGCGCCACACCAAATTCGGTCACCACGTAGTTGATGTCGTTCTTGCTGGTGCTCATATGGGTGCCAGGCGCCAACATCGGAACGATGCGGGAAATGGTGTCGTTTTTGGCGGTCGACGGCAACACAATGAAGGCCTTGCCGCCCTTGGAGCGGTTCGCAGCCCGCACAAAATCACTTTGACCACCGGTGCCCGAGTACGGCAAATGCCCCAGACTCTCCGAGCCACATTGCCCCAGCAGGTCAATTTGAAGCGTGGCGTTGATCGCCACCAAGTTGTCATTCAGCCCGGCCAAGCTTGGGTCATTGGTGAAATCCACGGGATGAATTTCAAGCGCGGGATTGCGGTGCATGAACTTATAGAGTTTGGCTGAACCCAGCGCAAACGTGGCCACCATCTTGCCCGGCAAGTAGTTTTTACGCTGGTTGGTCACGGCACCACTTTCCACCAACGTCAAAATGCCATCACCAATCATTTCGGTGTGAACGCCCAGATCGTGCTTGTGGGTGAGCTGCATCACCACCGCGTCCGGAATGCCGCCGTAGCCAATTTGAAGGGTAGAGCCGTCGTCAATCAGGTCTGCGACGTATTTACCAATGGCTTCCTGCACCGGGCCAATCGTCGGCAGGCCCACTTCGAGCACGGGTTCGCTGCTTTCCACCAAAGCCGCCACTTGCGAAATGTGCACATGGCAATTCCCAAACGCATACGGCACGTTGGGGTTGACTTCCAATACAACGGCACGCGCTTTGGCCACAGCCGCCATGGTGTAGTCGGCCCCCAGGCTGAGCGAAAAATAGCCTTCCGCGTTCATGGGCGAAGCCATGCTGAACACCACGTTGGCGGGCATTTGGCCCTGCTTGATCAGAGCTGGAATTTCAGAAAAATAATTGGGGATGAAATCAATCCAGCCCGCCTGGCCGCCAGCGCGGGTGGCGGCACCGTAAAACAAGGCGACGTGGCGCACATGATCCACAGTTTCCGGGTCGATATAGCCAAATTTTCGGATAGCCAAAATTTGAGCCACTTTGACATCGTGCAAGCGCTGGCGCTGCTCGGACAGAGCGGTAAGCAAAGCGGGGGGCTCACCCACGCCAGTCGGAACGATGATGAAGTCACCGTCTTTGACGACAGCGACCGCATCGGCAGCCGACATTTTTTTAGCAGCGTAGTCTCGTTCAATTGACATGTGGGTCTCCTTTATCAAGGACCGAATATAACAAGGGCAATCAGGCGTTTTGCTGACTCGGCAACCACTTGTCATGCCAAATCGAGGCGGCCAGAGGCGGCGTTTCTACTATCGTTTATATAGCTTCGTACGCTTATAGATAAAGGGCTAGAAGGCTATTTTCGGCTATGTCTGCGTTAGCTGTTGAAAAAAGATGGAGCTGTACCTATAGTGAACCTGAAGTCAATAGGAACGGAGGTTCATCATGCTCCACAGCGAGTTTGTCAAACTTCTTGGGCAGCTGGCCTGTCTGAGCAAGCAGCAGCGAACACAGAT
>JBBKVN010000061.1:0-2559 GCA_037968455.1 Rhodoferax sp. | reverse complement strand
AAGCTGCGGTGACCGCAATGCGCGAGTCCAGCAGCCAGCAGGCGACGCCGTGCACATTGCGCAATACCGACACCAAGCAAAACTCGCGCAGCGCGCCCAGGTCGCGGTGTTCGGTGAGGCTCAAGGTGGCGACGTCCCCGGCCACACTCAGCTTGAGCGTGATGTCGTCGGTCAACAACCCATGGTGGCGGCACCAACGCTTGAGCGCCACGCCCAGCGTGGGCGCGCTGATCGAGGCGCGAGCCAGCATGCCGTAGCTTCCCCAAGGCAGGCGACGGGTGAACCAGCCCAGGCCTTCGTCATCAAGCTCCTGCATGGCGGCGCCGGAAATCAGTTCCATTTGCAAAGCGGTGATGCCGGCGTCCGTCAACTTGAGAAGCTCTGGCGTGATTTGTGCCTTTAGTAACGCGGTTTTTGGGCTCAGGCCCGCCTGTTCGTAGGCCAACACAATGGCATGAACAAAGGCCATCGGCGTCACGGCAGGGCCGGACAGGCGGGCGTTGTTGGGAAGGCTGAGCAAGGTCACGGTTTGAATCATAGGCTCACTCTTGAAAAGTCTTGGCAGTATTTGCAACCTTCGTGGCCGACGTCCATGGCGCGATCGGCCTATGCTGTGGCAAGAGACCACCCGATGGCCTCGTTGCGTCCCCTGGAGGAAATGAGATGACCGAAATGACCGCTACCCCCGCCGCCGAGCTCGTTTTGACCCGCAGCTTGTCTTGCGGTGCCTCCGACACGCCGCTGATCGAGCAAACCCTGGGCGCCTGTTTTGACGCCATGGCAGACGCCCAGCCTGACCATGAGGCCTTGGTGAGCGCGCACCAGTCGCTGCGCTACAGCTACCGCACGCTACAAACCACCTGTAATCAACTGGCCAGCGCGCTGTTGGGTTTGGGCCTGCAGAGCGGCGACCGGGTCGGCATCTGGTCGCACAACAACGCGCAATGGTTGCTGATGCAGCTGGCCACTGCCAAGGTGGGCCTGGTGCTGGTCATCATGAACCCCGCCTACCGCTGCTCCGAACTGGAATACGCGCTGAACAAAGTAGCCTGCAAGGCCCTGGTGACCATGGCGCGTTTCAAAACCAGCGACTACGTGGGCATGGTGCGCGAACTGGCGCCCGAACTGGCCGCAGCGAATCCCGGTGACTTGCACGCCGCCCGCTTGCCCGACTTGCGCAACGTGGTGTGGATTGACGAGCCAGGGCAGGGCGATGACTTGCCCGGTGTCATGCGATTCTCCACCCTGTTTGCACAGGGTGATGCGGCTGACCCGCGACTGAGCGAAATCGCGGGCACCCTGAAGGCTACCGACCCGATCAACATTCAGTTCACCAGCGGCACCACCGGCTTTCCCAAAGGCGCCACGCTGACGCACCGCAACATTCTGAATAACGGTTTTTTTGTCGGCGAGGCCATGAAGCTCACCGCCGCTGATCGGCTGTGTATTCCGGTGCCGCTGTACCACTGCTTTGGCATGGTGCTGGGCAACCTGGCCTGCCTCACCCACGGCGCCACCATTGTTTACCCCAATGACGGTTTTGATGCAATTGCCGTGTTGCAAACCGTGCAGGCCGAGCGCTGCACCGGGCTGCATGGCGTGCCCACCATGTTCATCGCCATGCTGGACCACCCCCGCTTCAAAGAGTTTGATCTTTCCGCGCTGCGCACTGGCATCATGGCCGGCTCCCCTTGCCCAATCGAGGTGATGAAGCGTGTGGTCAGCGACATGAACATGGCCGAGGTCACCATTGCCTACGGCATGACGGAGACCAGCCCGGTGAGTTGCCAGAGCTCCACCACGACGCCACTGGAAAAACGCGTAGCCACGGTGGGGCTGGTGCAGCCGCACCTGACGGTGAAGGTCATCAACCCCGAGAACGGCGAGGTCGTCGCACCCGGCGTGTCTGGCGAGTTGTGCACCCAGGGCTACTCGGTCATGCATGGTTACTGGTGTGACCCCGCCCGCACCGCCGAGGCGATCGACGCCGAGGGCTGGATGCACACCGGCGACCTGGCCACCATGGACGCGCAGGGCTATGTGAACATCGTCGGCCGCATCAAGGACATGGTGATTCGCGGTGGCGAGAACATCTACCCGCGTGAGATTGAAGAGTTTTTGTACCGCCACCCACAGGTGCAAGACGTGCAGGTGGTTGGCGTGCCAGACGCCAAATATGGCGAAGAATTGTGTGCCTGGGTCATCGCCAAGCCGGACCAGACGGTGACCGAGGACGAACTGAAAGCCTTCTGCAAAGAGCAGATTGCGCACTACAAAGTGCCGCGCTACATTCGACTGGTAACCGCCTTCCCCATGACCGTGACCGGCAAGATTCAAAAATTCAAGATCCGGGACGAGATGAAGCAGCTGCTCGGACTGCAAGACGACTTAACTGCCTGAACAAAAAAGAGACCCCCGCATGCCTATTCTTGACACCCAACTCAACGCCCGCTCTGCGGATTTTCTGGCCAATGCCAGCGCCATGCGTCTGCTGGTGGACGACCTCAACGCCCAGATTGCCAAAACGGCTTTGGGCGGCGGCGAGGCGGCCCGCGCCAA
>JBBKVN010000060.1:0-7329 GCA_037968455.1 Rhodoferax sp. | reverse complement strand
TGGTAGAGCTGCGTGGCAGCGAGGTGCCTACGCTGTTGGCCCATGCCCTGTACAGCCAGATTGAGATGCACCAGGCCTATGGCGGTGTGGTACCGGAATTGGCCAGCCGTGATCACATCCGCCGGGTGCTGCCGCTGACCGAGCAGGTGCTGGCAGAGTCGAAGCAAACTTTGGCCGATATTGATGTGGTGGCCTTCACGCGCGGACCCGGCTTGGCTGGTGCCCTGCTGGTGGGGGCCGGCGTGGCCTGCGCGCTGGGTGCGGCGTTGGGCAAGCCCGTGCTGGGCGTGCACCACCTGGAAGGGCACTTGTTGTCGCCTTTCCTGAGCATCGATCCGCCGGAATTTCCATTTGTGGCCTTGCTGGTGTCTGGCGGCCACACGCAGTTGATGCGGGTGGACGGCGTTGGTCGCTACGACATGCTGGGCGAAACGATTGACGACGCAGCCGGCGAGGCTTTCGACAAGTCCGCCAAGCTGCTGGGTCTGGGCTACCCCGGTGGCCCGGCGCTGTCCAAGCTGGCCGAGCAGGGGGACCCCGCCGCCTTCAAGCTGCCGCGTCCTCTATTAAAGAGTGACAACCTCGATTTTTCCTTTGCCGGCCTGAAAACTGCAGTGATGGTGCAGGCCAAAAAGTTGGCGGCGGCTCAAAACCGCGCGGTTGAGGCCTTGCCTACCCAGGTGCTGGCGGATTTGGCGGCCTCAACGCAAGCGGCGATTGTGGAAGTGCTGGTCAAGAAGTCACTGATTGCACTCAAGAAGTCGGGTTTGAAGCGGCTGGTGGTAGCCGGTGGCGTGGGGGCCAATCGTTCATTGCGCGAGCAATTGAACGCCGAATGCGCTAAACGCCAGATTCGCGTGCATTACCCGGAGCTGCACCTGTGCACCGACAACGGCGCCATGATTGCCATGGCAGCCGCCATGCGTCTGCAATCAGGCCAGCAAACCGCCAGCGAGGTGTACGCCTTTGACGTCAAGCCCCGCTGGCCACTAGATGCCATATAAATAGGCCTCTAGCGCATATGCAGAATGCGTGAGTAGCTATCTATTTGATAGTATTTTTCACGCGAGGTATCAATTGATAGCCAGTTCACTGACACGGCTAACCGGCACTTGTTTTCCCAGTTTGAGGGTGAGCACGCCGTCGGCCAGTTTGGCTTCGCTGGTGTTCAGGTCAATGTCTTGCGGCAACTCCAGGGCGAACTTGTATTGGCGTGGCGCACCTTCCCGGCTGTCGACGCGCACGGTGTTGCCTTCAATGCCAATGCTCAGTTGGTCTTTGGCGATGCCAGGCACGTCAAACTTCAGGGTAAACGAGGTCTCATCTTGTTCGGCGATGCATTGCTGTTGTTGGGTCCGGCGCTGTGTATCGACCAAAAAGCGCTCCAGTGACCGGCCAGCGGGTGTGTGAAGGTGACGGGAAAAACCAGCAGGGCTTGTAGTGGCAAAAAACATGGTGAAACTCCTTGTGTACACTGCGCGGCGTTCGACATGAACCACCGCTTGTCCTCAATCTGTGAGTGATTCGGCAGCTTTCAAGAGAGTTTTTAGTATGTTTATTTTTCCCCGCAAAGCCTTGAAATTACTGGCTGTGGCGCTACTTGCCCCCACTTTTGCCTTGGCGCAGCCGAGCGCCGCGCCGATCAAAATCGCCCTGATCGAGGGCTTGAGTGGTCCGTTCGGCAACACGGGTGAGGCCGTGTTTCGCAATTTGTTGTGGGCGGTCGAGCGGGTCAATGCCCGTGGCGGCGTCAAGCTGGCGTCCGGCAATCGCCCCTTGGCGTTACAGCGATTTGACAGCAAAGGCCAGGCCGAAGAGGCCTTGTCGACGTTGAAATCATCCATCGACGAGGGCGCGCAGTTTGTGATGCAGGGCAACTCCTCTGCCACGGCAGCGGCCTTGATTGATGCGATCAACAAGCACAACGAGCGGGAGCCCGGAAAACGGGTGCTGTTTTTGAACTACTCGGCCGTCGACCCGATATTGACCAATGAGAAGTGCAGTTTCTGGCACTTTCGTTTTGACGCCCATGCCGACATGCGCATGACCGCCTTGATGGATGTGCTGAAAGACGACAAGGCATTGAAAAATGTCTACATCATTGGCCAGGACTACAGCTTTGGCCATGCCGTGGCTCGGGAAGCCAAGCGCCAACTCGGTGCATTGCGCCCCGATGTGCAGGTTGTAGGTGAAGAGTTGCACCCGCTGGGGCGGGTCAAAGACTTTTTGCCCTACGCCGCCAAAATCAAGGCGAGCGGCGCTCAGGCCGTGATTACCGGCAATTTTGGCAACGACCTGACCCTCTTGATCAAAGCGGCAAAAGATGTGGGGTTTGATGGCAAGTTCTACACGTTCTACGGCAATGCGCTGGGCGCGCCTGCGGCCATCGGTGACGCTGGCATTGGCAATGTCGTGGCGGTGGCCGACTGGCTGCCCAACGTGCAAACCGCACAAAGCGATGCGTTTTACCAGTCCTTCCGGGAGCGATTCCCCAAACCGGCGGATGACTATGTGCACATGCGTATGCAGCTGATGGTCGAGGCCCTGACGCAGGCGATTGAAAAAGCAGGTGCTACAAATTCAGTAGCTGTCGCCACTGAGCTGGAGCGGGCCAAGATCACTTTTGCAGGTCAAACGGGTGCCATGCGGGCTGCTGACCATCAATTCCAGCAGCAGCTGGTGGTGGGGTTGATGGACCGACAGGGCGCGCCTGGCGTCAAGTTTGATGTGGAAGGGTCGGGCTATGGGTTTCGCGTGATCAAGACCGTGAGCGCAGCCAACGCCGAGTTGCCCACCAGCTGCAAGATGCAGCGGCCTACTCCCTAAACGAGCGAACCTGTCCTTCTGGAATCCACGATGCGCAACATCATTCAAAACTTGGGCGAGTCCCGCATACGGGAAGTCGCCAATGCAGGTCTGGGGCGGCCGGATGTGCTGGCCTTCTGGTTTGGTGAGAGCGACGAAGTCACCCCCGATTTCATTCGACAGGCGGCCATTGACTCGATCCAACGTGGTGAGACCTTTTACTCGCACAACCTGGGGTTGCCCGAGTTGCGTGAGGAAATCTCGCGGTACATGACTGCGCGCCATGGCGCTGTTGCGGTGGACCGACTGGCTGTGACCAGTGGCGGGGTGAACGCCTTAATGCTGGCCATGCAGCAGTTGATTGACGCTGGCGATGAAGTTGTGGCCGTGACGCCGGTCTGGCCCAATCTGACCGCCCAGCCGGTGATTCTGGGCGCGCGTTTGGTCTGCGTTCCCCTGCGTCCCATTGATGGAGCGTGGCAACTGGATCTGGAGGCATTGATCAAGGCGATCACGCCAACAACCAAGCTGCTGGTCATCAACGCGCCCAATAACCCAACCGGTTGGACGCTGTCTGCTGACGAGCAGCGTCGCCTGCTGGACCATTGCCGCGGCACAGGCACCTGGATTTTGGCGGACGAGGTGTACGAGCGGCTCTACTACGAGCCAGCTGCCAATGGCTGCGCGCCCAGTTTTCTGGACATCGCCACGCCCGAGGACCGGCTGGTCGTGGTGCACAGTTTTTCCAAGAGTTTTTTGATGACGGGCTGGCGTTTGGGTTGGCTGGTCATGCCGCCGAACATGACGCCGCACATGGGCAAGCTGATTGAGTTCAATACCTCGTGCGCCAGTGTGTTCACGCAACGGGCTGGGGTGGCTGCCCTGCAACGCACCGACGAAGTGACCCCCCGGGTGGTGGCGCACCTGAAAATCTGCCGCGACACCTTGATTCCCTTGTTGGGTGCGATTCCCGGCGTGGAGGTCGCTGCGGCACCGGGTGGCATGTATGCTTTTTTCCGTTTGACGGGCTTTGAGGACTCTCTGGCCACGGCAAAACGATTGGTGATAGAGGCGGGTTTGGGGCTGGCGCCGGGTGAGGCGTTTGCCCCTGAAGCGAGAGGTTGGCTGCGTTGGTGTTTTGCGTCCCAAGATCCGCAGCGGCTGGTTGTGGGGGTTCAACGGCTTAAGCATTGGCTGTCACAGCAGGCGAAGCCGCCTTCCGATGCTGCCGTTGAAACTTTGATTTGATAAGAAAGAAATAAAAAATGCCTTATGTTGACTTTTTGCCAACTTGGCCGTTGAGTTCCAACACACTGTTCTTTTTTGGAATGTTGTTGTTTTGTGGCTCCATTGGCGGCTTTTTGGCGCACCGGCTATCGTGGTTGCCCAGTATCACGGGGTTCATGCTGGTCGGGTTTTTGGTGGGCCCCAATGTCATGGGACTGGTGAGCTACGAAGAGTTGGCGAGTTCGCGCATCGTGGTTGATGTGGCCTTGGGTCTGATTCTTTACCGGCTCGGATTGTCCTTGGACATCAAGGATTTGGTGCGAGACAAGTCGCTGCTGGCCATCTCGGTGGTCGAAAGCTCTTTGACTTTTGCGGTGGTCTATTACGGACTGGCCTGGGTGGGGGTGATTGGCTTGCCGGCTGCCGTTATCGCCGCCGTGGCAATTTCGTCCTCACCTGCTGTTTTGATTCACGTGGCGCACGAGTTGGGGGCGTCGGGCCCTGTCACTGATCGTGCCGAATCTTTGGTGGCGTTGAACAACGTGATCGCCTTTATGGTATTTGCGGCCTTGTTGCCCGCCTTGTATGCGGAAGGCCAGGCCCCGATGGAGACCGTCATTGGCGCGCCTTTGTACAGTTTCCTGGGCTCGGCCGCGCTGGGCGGGTTGGCGGGTGTCGTTTTGCACTACACCGCCCGCAAATTCAAAGGCGCGACCCAGTACCACTTGGCGTTGGTGATTGGTGCTGTGGTGTTCACGCTTGGCGCGTCCATGATGCTGAACCTTTCTACCCTGTTTGCGCCCTTGGTGTTAGGCGTGGTGGTTCGGGGGATTGAGCGCAAAGACCTGATCTCCGACATGGAGTTCGGCCCGGCATTCGAGTTGTTCTTTATTGCCTTGTTCGTTTATGCGGGTGCCAACCTGCACGTGGCGGAAATGGTGCAATACGCACCCGCTGCAGCTATTTTTGTGATCGGCCGCAGTGCGGCGAAATGGTTTGGCGTGGGCGCGACCTCCTACTTGTTTCGACTTCCCGCCCGCCAGAGCACCACAACCGGATTGCTTTTGCTGCCGATGGCAGGTCTGGCCATCGGTTTGGTCAATACAACGGTGGCCTTGTTTCCCGTGCATGGCGGGGTCGTGAGCTCCATTGTGCTGGCGGCCGTTGCCGTGATGGAAACCATTGGCCCTCCTATTGCCGCGCGCGCCCTGCGAATGTCGGGTGATTCCCTATCTGGCGACGACTCGCCCGAAGAAGGTACGCCGCACTGATCGTGTCCAAGTGAGCTATGCAGGCTATAATCGTCGGGCTTTGCATGTCGCAGAGCGCACGTCAGGGGCAATTCCAGCGCCTGACGCAAGTTGTAAATAATTAGCAGGAAATAAAATGATCGCATCCAGCATCAAAGCCGCTGTCGTCAAAGACAACGCTCGTCAAGCCGGTGACACAGGTAGTCCAGAAGTGCAAGTCGCACTGTTGACCGCCCGTATCAACGAACTCATGCCTCACTTCAAGACTCACGCCAAAGACCACCACGGTCGTCGCGGTTTGTTGCGCATGGTTAGCCGTCGCCGTAAACTGTTGGACTACCTGAAGTCCAAGGATGCTGAGCGTTACGTTGCACTCATCGCCAAGTTGGGTCTGCGTAAGTAAGCGATTGCTTGAATGACAAACGCCTGAGTTAGCTGCCTAACTCAGGCGTTTTTTACTTCGGAGACGGCAAAAACGGAGCGAAGCTGTGTCATTCCATAGTAAATCTGAGTAATTTCCTTGATTTTCTATGGAATGGCATCGTGTTCTGTGTTGTTGAATCCGGGCTCGGGTGAGGTGGCCTGCACCTCCCACTATGACCAGGAGATAACAAATGAGCATTTTCAATAAAGTCACTAAGACCTTCCAATGGGGTCAGCACACCGTCACCATGGAGACCGGCGAAGTCGCCCGTCAATCCACCGGCGCCGTGTTGCTGGACATGGATGGCACCGTAGTTTTGGCCACTGTGGTCGCAAAGACCACTGGCAAGCCAGGTCAGGACTTCTTCCCGCTGACGGTTGATTACCTAGAGAAATCGTATGCCGCTGGAAAAATTCCCGGTAGTTTCTTCAAGCGCGAAGGCCGCCCCAGCGAATTTGAGACATTGACCAGCCGCCTGATCGATCGTCCCATTCGCCCCCTGTTTCCTGAAGGATTTTTGAATGAAGTGCATGTGGTCATCCACACACTGTCGTTGAACCCCGAAGTTGATGCTGATATCGCCGCGTTGATTGCCACCAGTGCAGCGTTGTCCATCAGCGGTATTCCTTTCAGCGGCCCCATCGGCGCAGCCCGTGTGGGTTACGTGAATGGCGAGTACGTGTTGAACCCCGGCCAAACTGCACGCAAAGATTCCATCATGGATCTGGTGGTTGCCGGTACCGAAGCCGCCGTTTTGATGGTGGAGTCGGAAGCGCAGCAATTGTCTGAAGAGATCATGCTGGGTGCCATCGTGTTCGGTCATGAGCAAGGCAACGTCGCAATCAACGCGATTCATGAACTGGTTCGTGACGCTGGCAAACCCATGTGGGACTGGAAAGCCCCCGCCAAGGATGAGCCCCTGATTGCCAAGATCGATGTGTTGGCCAAAGAGAAGCTTGTCGCTGCCTACCAGATCCGTAACAAACAAGCCCGCACCCAGGCGTGCCGCACGGCATACGCTGAAGTCAAGGCTGCGCTGACGGCAGATGGCGCTGCATTCGACTCAGTGGCTGTTGAAGGCATGTTGTTCGACATCGAAGCCAAAATCGTTCGCAGCCAGATTCTGGCCGGCGAGCCGCGCATTGATGGTCGCGACACACGCACCGTTCGTGCCATCGAGATCCGCAACAGCGTGCTGCCACGCACCCACGGTTCTGCTTTGTTCACCCGTGGTGAGACGCAGGCATTGGTCGTGACCACCTTGGGCACCGAACGCGATGCACAACGCATTGATGCCTTGTCGGGTGACTACGAAGACCGCTTCATGCTGCACTACAACATGCCTCCGTTCGCCACTGGTGAAACCGGCCGTGTCGGTACGCCCAAGCGTCGTGAGATCGGTCACGGTCGTTTGGCCAAACGTGCGTTGATCGCCGTGCTGCCATCCAAAGAAGACTTCCCGTACACCATGCGTGTGGTGTCGGAAATCACCGAGTCCAATGGCTCGTCTTCCATGGCCTCCGTGTGCGGTGGTTGCTTGTCCTTGATGGACGCGGGTGTTCCCATGAAAGCTCACGTGGCGGGCATTGCCATGGGTCTGATCAAGGAAGACAACCGCTTTGC
>JBBKVN010000059.1:0-3569 GCA_037968455.1 Rhodoferax sp. | reverse complement strand
GTGTTTTTGGAGCCGGGCCAGAAGTTCGTGCTGGATGCCGCGCGCACCGAGTTGGGTGACATCGACGCCGTGGGCTTGGACTACAAGTCCTTGCCACGCGAGGTCAAGGCTGGTGATGTCCTGCTGCTGAACGACGGACTGATTGTGATCACGGTAGACGCGGTCAAGGGCGAAGCAGTTCACACCACCGTCAAGCTGGGCGGTGAGTTGTCCAACAACAAAGGCATCAACAAACAGGGTGGCGGCTTGACGGCGCCCGCGTTGACCGCCAAAGACATGGACGACATCCGTACCGCCATGAGCTTCCAGGCTGATTACGTGGCCGTGAGCTTCCCCAAGAACGCAACCGACATGGAAATGGCGCGCCAGTTGTGCAACGTGGCCGCAGCCGAGTTCAATCACAAGCCGGGCCTGATTGCCAAAATCGAGCGTGCCGAGGCGATTCCTCGCTTGGAAGAAATTTTGCTGGCCAGCGACGGCATCATGGTCGCCCGTGGTGACTTGGCAGTTGAGGTCGGTAACGCAGCCGTTCCCGCGCTGCAAAAGCGCATGATCAAACTGGCGCGCGAGCATGACCGTTTTGTCATCACGGCCACCCAGATGATGGAGTCCATGATCACCAACCCGGTGCCTACCCGCGCTGAAGTCAGCGACGTGGCCAATGCGGTGCTGGACGGCACCGACGCCGTCATGTTGTCGGCAGAGACGGCCTCCGGCAAATACCCGCTGGAGACAGTGATCGAAATGGCGAACATCTGTCTCGCTGCTGAAGTTCATGGCGGCTATGAAATTCAGGACGACTTCAGTGGCAAGGCTTTCAAACGCATCGACCAGGCCATCGCCATGGGCGCACTGTTCACCGCGCACCACATGGGCGCCAAAGCCATTGTGGCCATGACCGACAGCGGATCAACTGCCTTGTGGATGAGCCGTCACCTGATTCAAGTGCCTATTTACGCACTGACCTCTAAAGTGGCCACACAACGCAAGATGGCCCTGTATCGCAATGTTCGTCCTTTGTTCGTGGACACCAGCGCCGACCGGGATACTGCTTTGAACGAGGCAGAAAGCCACCTCAAAGAACGCAATATTGTTCAGACGGGGGACGTCTATGCAATCACCTGCGGGGAGCCTATGGGCGCGCCGGGCGGCACCAATATGCTGAAAATCTGCCGAGTCAGCTAGGCCAGCAAGACCTCAAGCCCCGTTCGCGGGGCTTTTTTACGCCTGACGAGGTGTGTTTTGGCCTTATCTGCCAACGGTTGAGGTTGTGAGGTGAGTCCAGCCGCGGCCAAATTCGCCGTCATTCAGGCCGGTGCAAGCCGCACTCGCTAAAATTGGGTGAGTTACCAACCAGTTACCAACTTCCCAAGGACACCATCATGGCTCTCGTTTCCATGCGCGAACTGCTCGACCACGCGGCAGTCAACGGCTACGGCATTCCCGCTTTCAACGTCAACAACCTGGAGCAAGTGCAAGCTGTCATGAGCGCGGCTGACGAAGTCGGTGCGCCCGTGATCTTGCAAGCCAGCGCTGGCGCCCGCAAATACGCAGGCGAGGCCTTTATCAAGCATTTGATTCTGGCCGCGGTAGAGTCCTTTCCCCACATTCCGCTGGTGATGCACCAAGACCATGGCCAGAGCCCGGCCGTCTGCCAAGGCGCCATCAACCTGGGCTTCAGCTCGGTCATGATGGACGGCAGCTTGGAGTCCGACGGCAAAACCATTGCCAGCTTCGACTACAACGTGGAAGTCACTCGCAAGGTGGTGGAGATGGCCCACGCCACCGGTGTGTCGGTTGAAGGGGAGTTGGGTTGCCTGGGCAGCCTGGAAACCATGCAAGGTGACAAGGAAGACGGCCACGGCACGGACGCGGTCATGACCCATGACCAGTTGCTGACCGACCCCGAAGAGGCGGCTGAATTCGTGAAGCTCACCCAGCTGGACGCGCTGGCCATCGCCATTGGCACCAGCCACGGGGCTTACAAGTTCACCCGCAAGCCCACAGGTGACATTTTGGCCATCGAGCGCGTCAAGGAAATTCACCGCCGCATTCCGAACACCCACTTGGTCATGCACGGCTCCAGCAGCGTGCCCCAAGACTTGTTGGCCCTGATCAACCAATACGGTGGCAGCATGAAGGAAACCTACGGCGTGCCGGTGGAAGAAATCCAGAAGGCCATCCAGTTCGGCGTGCGCAAGATCAACATCGACACCGATATTCGTCTGGCCATGACCGCTGCCGTGCGCAAGTTCCTGGCCGAGAATCCCGACAAGTTTGACGCCCGCGAATGGCTCAAGCCCGCCCGTGAAGCGGCCAAGTCCATCTGCAAGCAGCGCTACATGGAATTCGGCTGCGAAGGCCAGGGCGCCAAGATCAAAGGCCACAGCCTGTCCGTGGTAGCGGGCCAGTATGCGCGGGGTGAACTCGCCCAAGTCGTGAACTGATCGCCGTCCTTGCGATAATCAGGGCCCGCTGCCGGTGTTTGCACCGCAGCAGGCCTTTTGTTTTTTAACCTGTCTTCACGCACTGATTGCCCTGATATGACTGCTGCCTTGCACACCTCCATGCTCACCTCCCTGCCATTGCTGGCTCGCGGCAAGGTGCGCGACAACTACGCCGTGGGCGACGACCGAATCCTGATGGTGGCCAGTGACCGCCTGAGCGCCTTTGACGTGATCATGGGCGAGCCGATTCCCGGCAAGGGCGCGCTGCTGACCCAAATGGCCTTGTTCTGGTTTGACAAACTCGGCCCCAAGGGTTTGAATCTGTGCCCGATTCACCTGACGGGTGATGCCCCTGAGAGCGTGGTGACGCCCGCTGAAGTGCCGCAGGTGGTGGGCCGCTCGATGCTGGTCAAGCGCCTCAAGCCTTTGCCGGTGGAAGCAGTAGTGCGTGGCTACCTGGCCGGCAGCGGCTGGAAGGAATACCAGGACAACCAGGCGGTGTGCGGCGTGTCCCTGCCCGCTGGCCTGAAGAACGCCTCCAAGCTGCCCTCACCCATTTACACGCCTGCCGCCAAAGCAGCCGTGGGCGACCATGATGAGAACATCACGTTTGAGCAAACCGTAGAGATGATCGGGCTGGACCTGGCGACCCGCATTCGCGACATCAGCATTGCCTTGTATGTGGCGGCCAGCGAGATTGCGGCCACCAAAGGCATCATCATTGCCGACACCAAGTTCGAGTTTGGCTTGGACTCCGACGGCACGCTGACCCTGATGGACGAGGTGCTGACGCCCGACTCCTCCCGCTTCTGGCCCGCAGAGAGCTACCAGGAAGGCATCAACCCGCCCAGTTACGACAAACAGTTTGTGCGCGACTGGCTGGAGCAGGCGCAGGTGGACGGCAAGCCCTGGAGCAAGACGCCCCCGGCGCCTCGCGTGCCCAATGAAATCATTGCGAAAACCGCTGCCAAGTACCAGGAAGCGCTTGAGCGCCTGACAGCTTGACGGCCTGAGTGACTGCGGCAACCGTCCATTGACGGGATGGGTGCCGCAGTGCTTGTACGCCTACCTCTGGTGGCCCCCACCCATGCTGGCTGCTTTGTCGAGTTTGTTTCGGGCTGT
>JBBKVN010000058.1:0-8956 GCA_037968455.1 Rhodoferax sp. | reverse complement strand
GTCGATGACGAGATCCTCGACCGGCTCCATCTTCACGCCGCCGATGTCCTTGGTCACGATCTCGGGACGTGAGACCTGTACTTCGTAGCCCTCGCGCCGCATCATCTCGATGAGAATCGCCAGCTGCAGTTCGCCGCGGCCGAGCACCTTCATCTGCTCGGGCGTCGCCGTCGGCTCGACTCTGAGCGAGACGTTGCCGAGCAGCTCGCGGTCGAGCCGGTCGCGCAGGTGTCGCGACGTCACGTACTGGCCATCGCGGCCGGCCAGGGGCGAAGTGTTCACACCGAAGATCATCGAGACGGTGGGCTCGTCGATGGCAATCGGCGGGATCACCTCCGGGTGCTCAGGGTCGGCGATGGTCTCGCCGATGTTGATGTCCTCGATGCCGGCCAGGCAGACGATGTCGCCGGCGCCGGCGCTCTCGACCTCGATGCGCTTCAGCCCGTCGAAGGCGAAGAGTTTGGTGACGCGCGTCGGCTGCGCGGCGCCGTCGAGCTTCAGCACCACGATCGGATCGCCGACCTTGACCCGGCCGCGGAACACGCGACCGATGGCGATGCGGCCCAGGTAGTCGCTCGCGTCGAGATTGGCCACCAGCATCTGGAGCGGTTGCTCCGGGTCCCCCGACGGTGGCGGCACGTGCGCCATGATGGCCTCGAAGAGCGGCTGCAGGGTGGTGCCGGGCACCTCGAGGTCGGTCGTCGCCGTGCCGGCGCGGCCGCTCGTGTAGAGCACCGGGAACTCGATCTGTTCCTCGGTGGCATCGAGGTCGATGAACAGGTCATAGACCTCGTTCAACACTTCTTTGACGCGCGCGTCGGCGCGATCGATCTTGTTGATGACGACCACCGGCGGCAGGCCGCGCTCGAAGGCCTTCTTGAGCACGAACCGCGTCTGCGGCAGCGGCCCTTCGGCGGCATCGACCAGCAGCACGACACCGTCGACCATCGACAACACGCGCTCCACCTCGCCACCGAAGTCGGCGTGGCCGGGCGTGTCGACGATGTTGATGTGTGTGCCTTCCCAGGTCACGGCGCAGTTTTTTGCCAGGATGGTGATGCCACGCTCTTTTTCAATGGCGTTGTTGTCCATCACCGTGTCGACGACTTTTTCGTGCTCGGCAAATGTGCCGGACTGGCGCAGCAACTGGTCAACCATCGTGGTTTTTCCATGGTCAACGTGCGCGATGATTGCGATATTACGGATTTGTTTAATGGTCATGATTGCTTTCTCTTAAATCTTCTCAAACTCTGTACTCGGGGCGCTTGTCGCGACACCACCCAATATTTGCTCTATTTCAATCGGGCTCAGTAGCCGCCCCGGTATCAGTTCGCCGCCCTTGACGTGGGCCGTTCCCAGCAAGGCGTGAGGTGAGTCGCCGTATACGGCCACTTTCTCATCATCCGGCCAGCCGCCCCGGCGGCGTACACCGCTCAGGAAACGTCCTGCATTCTCACTGTCCAAAGTGACAACCGTGTGCTCTCCCAGCAAGGACTCCACAGGCATCAGACAGTTCATTCTCTCGGCCTCACTCATGGCCTCCAGGGCTTCCAGCGTCACACTTTGTGCCACCGAAAAGCCGCCAGTTTCAATGCGTCGCAAGGCGCTCAGATGAGCGCCGCAACCCAAAGCCTCACCGATATCCTCGCCCAGGGTTCGGATATAGGTTCCTTTACTGCATTTCACTATCATATTGATAGCTGGATGCGCTCTATCCACAGGTGATAGAGCCATATTTAATCCATGAATGGTGACCTCGCGTGCATCACGCTCCACCACCAGACCGGCTCGTGCATATTCGTAGAGTGCCTTGCCATCCCTTTTCAGCGCACTGTGCATGGGCGGCACCTGACGAATCAGGCCCGTGAACAGGGGTGCAACGCGTTCGAGATCACGTTCCGAGACGTTCACCTCGCGGGTCTGCAACACATCCCCCTCGGCATCACCCGTCGTGGTTTTGATGCCCAACCGAGCCACCGCTTCGTAAGTCTTGTCGGCATCCAATTGGAGTTGACTGAACTTGGTCGCGGCGCCAAAACACAGGGGCAACACCCCAGTGGCCAGCGGATCAAGTGTTCCGGTATGACCGGCTTTCTCAGCCCGCAATAACCACTTCACCTTTTGCAAGGCGTCGTTACTCGACCAACCCAAAGGTTTGTCTAACAAAAGCACCCCATGCACGGGGCGCCTGGCAACCCGTGCACGTGGCGCATTCATCGGCTTAATCCTCTTTGGCCCGGGAGGCAACCGCCCGCGCGATCAGCGCGTTCATGTCAGCAGCCTTCTCAGTGGTTTGATCAAACAGAAAGTGCAAAGTAGGCACCGTGTGAATATGCAGACGCTTGAACAAGCCTGCCCGCAAGAACCCGGCGGCCTGATTCAGGCCTTCCGTGCATGCTTTGGGGTCACCGTTCAGCAAGCTGAAGAAGACCTTGGCATGCGCGTAATCCGGGGTTACCTCAACGGCTTGAATCGTCACCATGCCGACTCGCGGGTCTTTCAACTCGCGGGCGATCAGTTCGGTCAGATCCCGTTGGATCTGATCGGCGACTTTAAAACTCCGATTCGGAGTATTCGACTTTTTGCGCACGTTTCTTTACCGTTCCATCACAGCGTACGGGCGATTTCGCGAATCTCGAAGAACTCCAGAACGTCACCCTCTTGGATGTCGTTGTAGTTCTTGATGTTCAAACCGCACTCGAAGCTTTCCTTGACTTCCTTGGCATCGTCCTTGAAACGCTTGAGCGACTCCAGTTCACCCGTGAAGATGACCATGTTGTTGCGCAGCAAACGAATGCGGGCGGCGCGGCGAGCCACACCGGCGGTGACCATACAACCGGCAATAGAACCGATTTTGGACACTTTGAACACCTGGCGAATCTCGGCGGTACCGATGATTTCTTCTTTTTTGTCTGGCGTCAACATGCCCGACATAGCCAGCTTCAAGTCGTCAACGGCGTCATAAATGATGTCGTAGTAACGAATGTCAACGCCATTGTTCTCAGCCAACTTGCGCGCGCCAGAGTCGGCACGGGTGTTGAAGCCAATGATCACGGCTTTGGCGGCAATCGCCAAATTCACATCCGACTCGCTGATTCCACCCACGGCGGAGTAAACCAATTGAACCTTGACCTCGCCAGTCGAGAGTTTGAGCAGCGACTGACCGAGGGCTTCTTGCGAGCCTTGCACGTCGGCCTTGATGATGATCGGCAGCATCTTGACTTCGCCAGCGGAGATGTCGGAGAACATGTTCTCCAGCTTCGCGGCTTGCTGTTTCGCCAACTTGGTGTTGCGGAACTTGCCAGCACGATAAGTTGCGATTTCACGGGCGCGGCGCTCGTCCAGCATGACCATGAAGTCATCGCCCGCCTGCGGCACCTCGGTCAAGCCCTGAATTTCAACAGGGATCGACGGACCGGCAGTCTTGATCGTCATACCATTCTCGTCCAGCATGGCGCGAACACGTCCATACGTGGAGCCAGCCAACACGGTGTCGCCCGCTTTCAACGTACCGGACTGAACCAGCACGGTGGCGACAGGGCCACGGCCTTTGTCCAAGCGGGCTTCAATCACGAGACCCTTGGCCATCGAAGCCACTGGTGCGCGCAACTCCAGCACCTCGGCTTGCAGCAACACTTGCTCCAGCAAGTCGTCAATGCCCTGACCGGTTTTTGCGGAGACAGAAACAAACGGTGTATCACCGCCCAGCTCTTCTGACACAACCTCTTCAATCAGCAGTTCATTGCGGACGCGATCGGGGTTAGCACCTTGCTTGTCGATTTTGTTGATCGCCACAACCAATGGAACACCCGCCGCCTTGGCGTGCTTGATGGCCTCTTTGGTTTGCGGCATCACGCCGTCGTCCGCAGCAACCACCAAAATCACAATGTCAGTCGCCTTGGCTCCGCGAGCACGCATGGCGGTAAACGCTTCGTGTCCCGGAGTGTCAAGGAACGACACCATACCGCGTGGGGTTTCCACGTGGTAGGCGCCAATGTGCTGGGTAATGCCACCGGCTTCGCCAGCAACCACTTTCGCACGGCGAATGTAATCGAGCAGCGATGTTTTACCGTGGTCAACGTGACCCATCACGGTCACCACTGGTGCACGTGGCAAGGCTTCCGCCTGCTGCAAATTGGTCTCGTCGTCAGTGAACGCTTCTGGGTCATCCAGCTCGGCAACGATCGCCGTATGGCCCATCTCCTCCACGACAATCATGGCGGTATCTTGGTCCAACGGCTGATTGATCGTGACCATTTGGCCCAATTTCATCAGGTGTTTGATAACCTCAGAAGCCTTGACCGCCATCTTGTGAGCCAACTCGGACACGGTGATGGTTTCAGGCACATGAACTTCAATGATGCGCGCCTCAACGGGCGCTGAGGGCATCCGCTGGTGATCGTCACGCCCGGTGCTTCCACGCTTGCCGCGCGGGCCTGCACGCCAGTTATTGCCACGACTTGGCGTCGCGGTGGCTCCGCGAGTGGGGATGCCCTTTTTCTTGGCAGGATCACCTGCCCAGCTACTCGACAATTTGGCGGACTTGACTTCCTTGCCAGCACCACCAGGGCCTGCCGGTGCGCCAGTCGCCGCAGGGGCGCCGGGCTTGGGCACGGTCACGGGCTTGTGCAAGGTCCCTTTGAGCCCGGCTGCCTTGGCGGCTTCGGCACGCACTTCCTCTGGCTTTTTGACCGGGGGAGCCTTCTTGGCAGGTGACGACATCATCAGGCGAATCGCGGCCGCTTCAGCCTCGGCCTTGCGCCGGCGGTCACCCAGATCGGCTGCACGCTCTGCATCTTCAGCACGAGCAATGGACTCAGCCGCAGATTTTTCTGCGGCGGCCACTTTGGCTTTTACTGCGGCCTCGGCCTTCGCTGCGATCACGTCTGTCACGGAAGTTTCTTCCGAAACAGCAGCCACATCTGAACCAGAATTTGCGGCCAATGAGGCCTCGGCGACGGCGGATTTGGCTTTTTCGGCCAATTTTTTAGCAGCCTCTTCAGCAGCTTCGGCTTCAACGGCCTTTTTGGCAGCTTGTTCAGCAGCCTCGGCATTTTTGGCCTCTTGCTCTTCGCGTTGGCGGCGGCGCTCTGCCAACTCTTCCTCTTGGAGACGGATCAGCTCAGCTTGACGGCTGGCTTCCTCTTCGCGACGAGCGAGTTCAGCTGTTTCGAGCGCGGATGCCGCGTCAATCTCTTGTTCAGAGTCAGCGGTATCAACAGGCTGGTCAGCACCATCTTCACGGCGGACAAAAGTTCGCTTTTTGCGGACTTCCACCTGAATAGTGCGGGCCTTGCCCGAAGAGTCCGCCTGCTTGATCTCAGTGGTGGACTTTTTGACAAGCGTGATCTTCTTGCGCTCACCTGCGGCGTTGCCATGGCTGGCCTGAAGGTAGCTCAATAGATTCTGCTTGTCGGAGTCCGTGAGTGTGTCGGTCGCGGCGGACTTGGTCACACCGGCGGACTTCAACTGCTCAAGCAGGGTTTCGTTTGATTTCTTGAGTTCGGTTGCAAACTCTGCGACGGTCGTACTGGACATATTTTTTGTAGCCTTTCATAACCGTTACTCTTGAGAGGCAGCGTCATTGGTAAACCAATGTTCGCGTGCCTTCATGATCAGGGTCGTGGCCTCGTCCGCAGACTGGCCGGTAATTTCAGTGAGTTCATCAACAGCCAAGTCAGCCAGGTCATCACGGGTGTGAATGCCTGCATCGGCCAGTTTTCCGATCAATTCGTGAGAAATGCCTTCCAGGTCGCGCAAGTCAAGCGCAACGCTGTCAACATTCTCTTCGTGGGCGATTTCCATCGTCAACAATGCATCCTTGGCGCGGGTCCGCAATTCATTGGCGGTGTCCTCGTCAAAGCTTTCAATCTCAAGCATTTCTTCCAGCGGCACATAGGCCACCTGCTCCAGACTGGTAAAGCCTTCTGCAATTAGCAAGTCGGCGATTTCCTCGTCCACGTCCAGCTTTTCCATGAAAAGCTTGCGACCGGAATCGGTCTCGTCTGCCTGCTTCTGGGCCGACTCGGCGGCATCCAGAATGTTGATTTTCCAGCCTGTCAATTCGGCGGCCAAACGCACGTTTTGCCCGCCTCGACCAATAGCGATGGCCAGATTTTCCTCGTCCACCACAACATCCATTGCGTGACGCTCTTCGTCCACCACAATGGATGACACGTTGGCTGGCGCCAAAGCACCAATCACAAACTGTGCCGGGTCTTCGCTCCAAAGCACAATGTCAACGCGCTCACCGGCCAACTCGTTCGTTACGCCATTGACGCGAGTACCACGCACGCCAACACAGGTGCCGATAGGATCGACCCGTTTGTCGTGTGACAAAACAGCAATTTTTGCGCGGGAACCTGAGTCACGGGCGCAGGATTTGATTTCCAGTAAGCCTTGCTCAATCTCGGGCACTTCTTGGCGGAATAACTCAACCATGAATTCCGGCGACGAGCGAGACAGAATGATAGGTGCGCCCCGCAAGGTCAGGTCCACCTCCATGATCATGGCGCGAACCCGGTCACCAATGCGCAGGTTTTCCTTCGGAATCATCTCATTGCGGCGCAGGCGTCCTTCAACGCGACCACTCTCCACAATGATGTCCCCTTTGTCCATGCGCTTGACGGTGCCAACGAAAATTTTGTCACCGCGTGACATAAAGTCGTTAAGCAGCATTTCGCGCTCCGCATCGCGGATCTTTTGCAAAATAACTTGCTTGGCCGCCATGGCACCAATCCGGCCAATCGGCATGGATTCGATGGTCTCTTCGATGTACTCATCGACTTCGATGTCTGGAATTTGCTCTTTGGCTTCGAACAACAGGATTTCCTGATCGGGCAGCTGCAAGCCGGCCTCATCGGGAACAACGTGCCAACGGCGAAACGTTTCATAGTTTCCGCTGTCCCGATCAAGCGCCACGCGAATATCGACGTCGCCTTCATGGATCTTTTTGGTTGCCTGTGCCAGCGCTGCTTCGACAGCGCCAAAAACCACATCACGCTCCACATTTTTCTCGCGTGAGATGGCCTCCACCAGCATTAACATTTCGCGATTCATGCCATGACTCTCCTGTTTCAATTCAAACCAAATTTGTTTCGGGATCGCCATTCGATCCCAGGCTGTCGCTGCGGCCTTTAAAGCTCACGATGGGCGCCAGACGCGACTCGCGCAATTCATCCAGCGTGAAACCCAGCGCCTGTAGCGGTGCAGGTACGCGCTTTTTGCTCACCCGCTGCCCGGGCTTGACGGCCGGCTCATCACTCCAGACGATTTGCCAACCGGTGGCACCGTCTTCCCCTTGGACCCGCTCCAACGTGCCCCGAAATTTTTTCCGATTGGCGCTGACCTGACCGGCAGCTGCCACACCCATGGGAGCCTTCAGAGTGATGTCTATCACATGACCCACAAAGCGCTCAAAATCCTGCTGGTGTCGCAAGGGGCGATCGATGCCCGGCGAGGAGACCTCAAGCCGCGAGTATTCGATCGCATCGACCTCCAGCGCAAACTGCAACTGGCGAGTCACCTTCTCACAATCTTCAACCGTGATAAATTGCTCAGCCAAGTCAGACTCAGTGGGAGGCGACCACGGCAGGTCAATTGTGATGCGCAGCAAACCACCGGGGGAACGTTCTATTTCCACCAGGTCATAGCCTAAACCGGCCACAATTTGTTCAACAATTTCCTTGAGCGCCACGTGTATCCACTTGAAGTGCAAAAACAATCGACCAAAAAAAACGGGCGGTAGATACCCGCCCGTTTGGTCGTGAGCTTGGATTGTACTCGAAAATGGTGAAAAAGCCCTTGATTTTGAGCGTTTTTAGTCTGCGGCGGCGATCAAAGTCTGTGAGTAGGTGTGGGTGGGGGCGTTCAAAACGACATCAACCGGACCCGACTCCACAATTTCTCCTGATTTCATGACCAGTACATGGTGAGCCATCGCACGAATGACAGCGACATCGTGCGTGATCAGCAGGTAGCTGAGCCCCCGCTCTCGCTGCAGGCGCTGCAGCAACTGCAGCACTGGTTTTTGAATGGTGACATCCAGCGCACTGGTCGGTTCGTCCAATGCGAGGATCTTGGGGTCAATAATCAACGCCCTTGCAATGGCGAGGCGTTGGCGCTGTCCGCCAGAGAACTCGTGGGGGTACCGTTGCAACAGTGCGTGACTGCTGTCGTTGCCGGTCCCTGAGCCCATGCCAACATCGGCCAGAGCGATCACCACACGGGCGCGGCGTTCAGCGATTGACAAGCCGGGGTGATGTACCAGCAAGCCCTCCCCTACGATTTCCTCGACTGTCAAGCGGGGTGATAGCGAGGAAAAAGGGTCTTGAAACACAACCTGAACCGTGCTCCGAAGCGTCCGGTCTTGAAGGGTGCTTTGGCCCCACAACTGTGACGCAACAGTCATTTCGCCGCCAAACGGCAGCAATCCGAGCGTGGCCAAGGCCAGTGTGGACTTGCCTGAGCCCGATTCACCAATTACACCGAGGGTTTGACCCGGATGTAGCTCGAAATTCGCGCCTTTGACGGCGACGAACTCCCCCTGTCTAAACCAGCCTGAAAGGCCAGGCAGAGGCGTGGGATAGCACACCCGTAATGCCTGTGCGCTCAACACCGGTTTGGCATGGGTTGGCACAGCGGGTTCATTGATGTCGCGCTCGGGCCGGCTGTCGATCAAGCGCCGGGTATAGGGGTGTGACGGTTGGTTAAACACGTCGGCAACGGCGCCCTGCTCCACAATGCGCCCGTTTTCCATGACGATCACCCGATCCGCGAAACGGCGCACCAGATTCAGATCATGGGTAATCAGTAGGACCGCCATGCCATTCTTATTTTGAAGTTCAGCCAGCAAGTCCAATATTTGGCCTCGCAGCGTCACGTCCAGTGCGGTAGTGGGCTCATCAGCCAATAACAATTGAGGCTTGCACGCCAGGGCCATGGCGATCATGGCGCG
>JBBKVN010000057.1:0-9539 GCA_037968455.1 Rhodoferax sp. | reverse complement strand
CTGGGGGCCACAAAATCGGCTTGAAGCGAGACCGTGGGAAGACCAATACGGCGCTCAGCAATCAAGGTGGCGTAGTGAATGCCCAGTCCCTGGGTGAACCAGTTCTCCACCAGGTTGTTGAGCATCACAAAGTACTGGGGAAAAAAGACCATGCCCGCCGGGTCACAATGCGAAAAATGTACGGTGACGCTCTGGCGAAACAGGGTGCCGGTGTTGCCCGCAGTTGCGTCGTTGATTGAAGCGCTTGTCATGGGATCAAACACCGATGTAGCGGTGCCACAGGCTGGGGTCCGCGCCCAGTTGCTCTGAGCTGCCTTCCCAGACCACCCGGCCGCGCTCGATGATGGTGTGTTGGTCGGCCAGCGTGACCAGGCGTTGCACGTATTTGTCGATCACCAGAATGCTTTGGCCTTGCTGGCGCAAAGTGGCCAGGCAACGCCAGATGTCTTCCCGGATCAAGGGCGCAAGACCCTCTGTGGCCTCGTCCAGAATCAATAGGTGCGGATTGGTCATCAACGCGCGGCCAATGGCCAGCATTTGCTGCTCACCGCCCGACAACTGGTTGCCCATGTTGCGGGAGCGCTCGCTGAGGCGGGGGAACAGGTTGTACACCCGATCCAGCGTCCACGGCGATTCAGACGCATTGCGGTTGCTGGCGAAGGCGCGCAAATTCTCGGACACGGACAAAGTGGGGAAAATCTGGCGCCCCTCCGGCACCACGGCCAGGCCCATGCGGGCAATTCGGTCCGGGCTCAAATGCTCAATGCGCTCGCCCCGAAACCGCACCGTGCCGCCGCATGATTTGGTGAGGCCCAGCACCGAACGCACGGTGGTGGTTTTTCCCATGCCATTGCGACCCAGCAGGGCGCGCACGCCGCCGGCTTCAATACGCAGGTGAATGTCAAACAGCACCTGGCTGGCGCCATAGGCCGTTTGCAGTTGGTCAATTTCCAGCAAGGCGCTCATGCGGCCTCCTGCCCGATGGGTGTGGCAACGGCGTCATCACCCAAATACGCTTGTTTCACGGCTGTACTTTCCTTGATGTGCTCCGGGGTGCCGCTGGCAATGACCTGACCGGCCACCAGCACCGAGATGGTGTCGGCCAGTCGGAACACGGCGTCCATGTCGTGCTCCACCAGCAAAATGGTGGCTTCGCCCCGCAGGCTTTGCAGCAGGGTCACCATGCGCTCAGACTCGTCAGGGCCCATGCCGGCCATGGGTTCGTCCAGCAACAACAACTGGGGCTGAGTCGCCAGGGCAATGCCCACTTCCAGTTGCCGCTGCTCACCATGTGACAAGGCGCCTGCCAATGTGTGGATCTGCTCGCCCAAACCCACCCGCTCGACCACGGTGGCCGCTTGGGCGTACTTCGCCTTCTCGGCGCGTGCCGGTTTCCAGAATGAGAAACTGCTGCCGCTGATGGCCTGCACCGCCAAGGCGATGTTGTCCAACACCGAGAGGCGCTGAAAGATACTGGTGATTTGGTAAGACCGCACCAGACCGCCCAGCGCGCGCCGGTGCATGGGCAGGTGGGTCACGTCATTGCCATCAAACCAGATGTGGCCTTCGTCAGGCGCCAGTGCGCCCGAGATTTGGTGAATCAGGGTGGTTTTACCGGCGCCGTTGGGGCCAATCAGGGCGTGGATTTCACCACGCTGAACAGCCAACGTGGCATGGTCTGTGGCGGCCAGGCCACCAAAGCGCTTCACCAAGCGGTCAATTTTTAACAAGGGGTGGCTCATGCGCGGGCCTTTCGGCGAAACAAGCTGGTTATTCCGTTGGGCGCCAGCAAGACCACGGCCAGCAGAATAAAGCCCAGACCCAGCTGCCAATGAATGGTGTAGTGGCTCATGAACTCTTCCAGCACCAGAAACACGATGGCGCCAATGACGCCGCCATACAGGTGGCCCACGCCGCCCAGAATGACCATGATCATCAGCACGCCGGATTGGCTCCATTGCATCAATGCCGGGCTGACAAAGTTGGCGTGGTTGGCCAGCAAGGCTCCGGCCAGGCCGGCCAGGGCGCCGGCCAGAGTGAAGGCGGTAAGTTTGTAGCGGTACACCGGAAAACCGATGGCCGTCATGCGCAGCTCGTTTTCACGAATGGCCTGCAGAACATGGCCGAAGCGCGCGTTCAGCAGCCGGCTAACCCCCACGATGGCGACGACCAGCAGCGCCAGCGTCAGGTAGTAAAACGTGCGGTCGTCACCCAAGTCCAAACCAGTCAGGCTGGAGCGCTGGTATAGCGACATGCCGTCATCGCCCCCATAGGCGCGAAGTGACACCACGACGTAGTACAGCATTTGTGCAAACGCCAGCGTGATCATGATGAAGTACACGCCCTGCGTGCGCAGGCTGATGGCGCCCACGATCAAAGCCACGAGGGCGCTGATGAGCATGGCCGCAGGCCAAGCCACCCAGGCGGACGTCACGCCGGCCTGCATGAGGACGGCCACGCTGTAAGCCCCGATGCCAACAAACGCGGCGTGTCCGAAGCTCACCATGCCACCAAAGCCCAGAATCAAGTTCAGGCTGGTGGCGGCCAGGGCGAAAATCAGAATGCGGCTGGCCAGGCCGACATAAAACTCGTCACCCATCCAGGCGGCCAGCGCGGGCAGCGCGCACAGAATCGCCAAAGCGGGCAGCGACCAGCGAAGGCGCAAGGGGTGGTCCAGCAGCCCCTGGGCGGGGGCTGCTGTCGTGTCCTGTGAATTAGCCATGGGTGGGAAACAGTCCGCGAGGTTTGAAGAACAAGACGGCTGCCATCAGCACGTAAATCAGGATGGAGGCCACGGTGTTGGCCGCATTGGCCGCCGCCACCGGCCCCATCAGGGCACTGAACAATAGCGGCACCAGGGTGCGGCCGGCCGTGTCCACCATGCCCACAATCAACGCGCCCAGCAAGGCGCCGCGCACCGAGCCAATGCCACCAATCACGATCACAACAAACGCCAAAATCAAAATACTCTCACCCCTGCCTACCTGCACCGAAAGCTGGGGGCCGAGCATGCCGCCAGCTACGGCACATAGCGCCGCACCCAGTCCAAAAATAGCGGTGAACAGCCGGGGCACGTTGGCCCCCATGGCCAGGGCCATTTCCCGGTTGGAGGCGCCGGCCCGCACTTGCATGCCAATGCGGGTGTGGGCAATCAGCACATAAAGCAAACCGGCCACCAACAAGCCAACGCCAATGATAAAAAGCCGGTAGGCCGGGTAGTAAAACCCGGTCACGATCTCGACCGGCCCGGCCAACTCGGCGGGCGCATTCAGTAACAGCGGCTGTGAGCCCCAAATCAGGCGAACCCCCTCATTGGCCATCAACAAAATGGCGAAGGTGCCCAGCACCTGAGACAGGTGGTCACGCTGGTAGAGGCGCCGCAGCACGCTGATTTCCAGCAGCATGCCAAAGACAGCCGCGCCAATAATTCCGAACCCCAGTCCCATCCAGAATGACCCCGTAGCTTGAGCGATGGAGGCAATTAGGTAGGCCCCCACCATGTAAAGCGAACCGTGTGCCAGGTTGATCATGTCCATGATGCCGAACACCAGCGTCAGCCCGGCGGCCAGCAGAAACAGCATCAAGCCGAACTGCAGGCCGTTGAGCATCTGCTCCAGGATGAGAATTCCGTTCATACGAGGTCCGGGTCAGGCGATCACAGGGCCGGCATATTGCAGGCGCCCACATAGGCGTCTGCATGGTTCTTGAACACGGTGCTCAAGGTGCGGTTGGTGACGTTGCCTTGTGCGTCCTTGACGATCACGCGCAGGAAGTAGTCCTGAATCGGGAAATGGTTCTTGTTGAACTTGAACGCGCCGCGCACCGAGTCAAACTTGGCTGCTTCCAGTGCCTTTCGAACAGCGGCCTTGTCGTCCAGCTTGCCTTTGGTGTCGCGCACCGCCGCGTCAATCAGCCGCGCTGCGTCATAGCCTTGCGCTGCGTAAAGCGACGGCTTGCGGCCGTAGGCCTTTTCAAACTCGGTCACGAACTTGCGGTTGGCCGCGTTTTGCAGGTCATGCCCCCACTGGGAGGAGTTGAACATGCCCAGCATGGGCTCACCCACGGCTTTGATCACGTCTTCATCGGCAGAGAAGCCAGGTCCAAACAGGGTGATGTCTTTGGACAGGCCGGCGCCCACAAACTGCTTGATGAAGTTGATGCCCATGCCACCGGGCAGGAAGATGTAAACCGCGTCGGGTTGGGTGGCGCGAAGTTGCGACAGCTCAGCGCCGTAGTCCAGTTGGTTCAGCTGCGTGTAGGTTTCGCTGGCCACCTGGCCTTTGTAATAGCGTTTGAACCCAGTCAAGGCGTCCTTGCCAGCGGGGTAGTTGGGGGCGATCAAAGCCACCTTTTTGAAGCCTTTGTCCATCACGGTCTGGCCAACGGCTTCGTGCAGGTTGTCGTTTTGCCAAGCGGCGCTGAAGAAGTAGGGGCTGCACTGCTCGCCGGCCAGTTGCGAGGGGCCGGCGTTGGCGCTGATGTAAAAGGTCTTGGACTGAAAGGTGGGCGGCGCCACGGCCAGCATCACGTTGGAGAACACAATACCGGTCAGGAAGTCGGCCTTGTCGCGTTTGATCAACCGGTCGGCGGTTTGACGTCCGACGTCAGGGCTGCCCTGGTCGTCTGCCACGATGACTTCCGCTTGGCGCCCGCCAAGTTTGCCGTTGTTCAGCTTCACCGCAAGCTCAAACCCGTCTCTGATGTCCACGCCCAAGCCAGCGCCGGGGCCGGACAGGGTGCTGAGCAAACCCACCCTGACCGGTTCGTTCATTTGGGCCGTTGCCGCCATGCTGGCAAGCGCCGTGCTGGCCGCCAGTGCGGTGCGAAGAATGGGATGACGAAGGGCAAAAAACATGGTGTTTCCTTTCATGAAACCAGGGGACGGGGACAACTTATTCGCCGAGCTCGCGCAGCTTGAATCGCTGCAGCTTGCCGGTCTGGGTACGTGGCAATGCGCTGACAAAGGCTATGGCGCGCGGGTATTTGTAAGGGGCAATGGTGTTCTTCACAAAATCTTGCAGCGTTTGGATCATGGACTCGTTCGGCTCATGCCCTGTGCGCAGAGCGACAAAGGCTTTCACAATGTAACCGCGCTCCGCGTCAGGTTCACCCACGACAGCGCATTCGGCCACGGCCGGGTGCAACATGAGTGCTTCTTCCACCTCGGGCGAGGCGATGTTGTAGCCGGCGGAAATGATCATGTCATCGGTGCGGGCCTGGTAGAAGTAGTAGCCATCTGCGTCCATCAGGTAGGCATCTCCCGTGATGTTCCAACCGTCTCGCACGTAGTTGGCCTGGCGTTCGTCGTCCAGGTAGCGACAACCCGTGGGGCCGCGAACCGCCAGTTTGCCAATCGTGCCGGGCGAAACAGGCTGGCCTTGCTCGTCCACAACGCGCGCCTCATAACCGGGCACAACGGTGCCCGTGGCGCCCGGGCGGGCATGGGCTTCGTCGGCTGAGATAAAGATGTGCAGCATCTCGGTGGCACCAATGCCATCAATCAACTCAATGCCGGTGGCCTCTCTCCACAGTGTGCGGGTGGACACCGGCAAGGCTTCTCCGGCGGAGATGCAGCGACGGAGCGCTGTTTTGCGAATGTCGACGCCGCGTGCCGCCAGTGTGCGGTACGAGGTGGGCGCCGTGAACAGCACGGTGGCGCCAAAGGTCTGAATGCCGTCCAGCAACTGTGTCGGGCCCGCTTTTTCAAGCAGTACCGTGGAGGCACCCACTGACATGGGAAATAGCAACAAGCCCCCGAGGCCAAAGGTGAAGGCAAGCGGCGGGCTGCCAATGAATACATCGTCCGCTGAGGGCCGCAGCACGTGGCGGGGCCAGCAGTTGCAAATGGCCATCACGTCGCGGTGAAAGTGCAACGTGGCTTTGGGAATGCCGGTGGTACCGGAGGTGAAGGCAATCAAGCAGGTGTCATTGGCCGCAGTGGCCACGTTCTCAAACGCACCGGATTGGCGCGCCATGGCGGCCTCCAGACCATCCGGGCCGTCGTAATTGAAATGACGAATTTGACGCAACACCGGGCACTGCAGCGCGGTTTTCTGAACCTCGTCTGCCAAGTGGGCGTCACACAGCGCATGGGTGATTTCTGCCTTGTTGACAATCGCCGTGAGTTCCTTGGCGCGCAGCAAGGGCATGGTGGCCACGGCAATGCCGCCCGCCTTGATAACGGCAAACCAGCAGGCCGCCATCATGGGGGTGTTGGGGGCGTGCAATAAAACCCGGTTGCCGCTGACGAGGCCCATGTCGTGTACCAACACGTTGGCAATGCGATTGGCCTTCTCGCGCAGTTCGGCGTAGGTCCAGCGCAGACCCGCAGCCTGAATGCACAAGCGCTCACCGCGGCCTTCGTCAATGTGGCGGTCCAGCAGCTCGGTCGCGCAATTCAATTGCTCTGGGAACTGCAGCTCCGGCAGGTTGAACACAAAGACCGGTTGTTGCCCGGTTGGGGGCAGGTGGTCGTTGGCAAAGGTGTCAATGTGGGCACTGGGCATGGCGGACCTCGATGGTGAATGCAGGCGGCGGGTGCGGCGGGTCAGGAGGCTTGCGTCGCGGGGAGATCGCGCAAGAGTTCGCGGGCAATGATGAGTTGCTGCACCTCCGTCGCCCCTTCGTAAATGCGCAGGGACCGAATCTCCCGGTACAACCGCTCGACCGTTTGACCGCTGACGACGCCCAGCCCGCCCCAGATCTGCACCGCTGCATCAATGACCTGTTGCGCGCCTTCGGTGGCGCTCATCTTGGCCATGGCCGCCTCCCGGGTCACATTGCGCCCTTGGTCGCGCTGCCATGCAGCGCGGTAGGTGAGCAAGGCGGTGCTGTCCACCGTGGTTGCCATTTGAGCCAGTTTGGCCTGGGTGAGCTGAAAGTCGGCCAGTGTCTGTTTGAACATCTTGCGCGTGGTGGCGCGGTGCAGGGCCTCGTCCAACGCGCGACGCGCAAAGCCCAGCGACGCCGCAGCCACGCTGGTTCGAAACACATCCAGCGTGCGCATCGCAATTTTGAAACCCTCGGCGGGCGCGCCCACACGCTGGGTCAAGGGAATGCGGCAATTGGTGAACTGCAGTGTGGCCAGCGGATGCGGTGCAATCACCTGAATGCGCTCTGTGACCTCGAATCCAGGTGTGCCGGCGTCCACGATGAAGGCGCTGATGCCACGCGGGCCAGGGGCCTCGCCAGTGCGGGCAAACACCACATAAAAGTCGGCAATACCGCCGTTGGAGATCCACGTCTTGCTGCCATTGAGCACCACCTCGTCGCCCACAACCTCGGCACTGCACTGCAGGGCGCCCACGTCAGAGCCGGCATCGGGCTCGCTCAGCGCAAACGCGGCAATGGCTTCCCCACGGGCGACGCGAGGCAAGTAGTGCTGCTTTTGCGCGTCTGTGCCCGCCAGGCTGATGGCACCTGACCCCAGTCCCTGCATGGCAAAGGCGAAGTCGGCCAAACCGTTGTGGCGGGCCAGGGTTTCGCGAATCAGGCAAATGGCGCGGGTGTCGATGGTGTCGCACGCGCCGCCGTACTCCGTCCCGCCGATGGCGTGTTGCAACCAACCGGCTTGGCCGAGCGCACGAACCAGTGCTTTGCACTCGGCGTCCACGTCGTCGCCGTGGGTCTGGCTAATGTGCTCCGTCGCCCAAGCATCAAGGCGGCGAGCCAAGTCGCCGTGCCGTTGTTCAAAAAAGGGCCAATCAAGGTAGTGCGAGTCGCTCATGGTGATTTCCCTCAGTTGCCTTGGAAGACGGGTTTTTGCTTGGCGACAAAGGCCTCGTAGGCCCGCTTGTAGTCGTTGGTCAGCATGCAAATGGTTTGCGCCTGGGCTTCTGCCTCGATCGCTTGCTCAATCGTCATGGCCCATTCCTGGTGCAACATGGTTTTGGTGATGCCGTTGGCAAAGGTGGGGCCATTGGCCAAATCTCGGGCCAACGCCGTGACTTGGGTTTCCAACTCTTCCGGGCTGCAGAGATGGTTGAAAAAGCCACTGCGCTCCGCCTCCTCGCCCCCAATGGAGCGCCCGGTGTACAGCCACTCACTGGCGCGCCCCTGGCCAATGATGCGCGGCAACATGGCGCAGGCACCCATGTCGCAACCGGCCAACCCAACGCGGTTGAACAAGAAAGCGGTTTTGCTGCGGGCGGTGCCCAGGCGCATGTCGGACGCCATGGAGAGGATGGCGCCGGCGCCGGCGCACACCCCGTCCACTGCCGCGATGATGGGCTGTGGGCACGCGCGCATGGCCTTCACCAGGTCACCGGTCATGCGGGTGAACATCAGCAGCTCGGGGGCTGGTAGATCGATGAGCGGCCCGATGATTTCATGCACATCACCGCCAGAGCAGAAGTTGCCGCCTGCCCCGGTGAGCACCACCACGGTCACATCCTGGGCGTACTTGAGCTGGCTGAACAAGTCGCGCAGTTCGGCATACGAGTCAAAGGTGAGCGGGTTTTTTCGCTCCGGGCGGTTCAGAGTGACCGTGCCAACGCCAGCTTCCACTTGCCACTTGAAATGTTGGGCTGGGTAGCCCGCGAGCAACTTGTGGTTGCCCGCCTGCAGAGCGGGGTCCAGATGGGTTGGGGTGTTGTTCATCGGGTGTCCTTGTTGGTTTGTTCTTGCACGCGCACCACGTGCACACGCAGGGCGCCGAGCTGGCTGTAGAGCTGCTGAACGGTGCTGGGATCCAGTCCGGAAAAGAGTTCCAGAATCCACTGTTCGTGCGCCTGGGCCATGGCCTCGAAGGTTTTTCGTCCCTGTTCGGTCAAGCGAACAATCCAGGCACGACGGTCTGCCGGGCTGTTTTCGCGGGTTACAAAGCCGTCGCGAACCAGCTCATCGGTCACACCCGTGACGTTGCCGCCGGTCACCATCAGGTAGCGCGACAGGTCTTTCATCTTCAGGCCGTCGGGCTGGCGGTACAGCTGTGCCATGTAGTCAAAACGGGGCAAAGACGTGTCAAAACGGTTGCGCAAACGGCGCCGGATTTCATCCTCGATTTGGGTCGTGCTGGCCAACAAGCGCAGCCACAGCTTCAAGGCCGCGTGGTCGCCGAGTTCGGAACGGGCTTCATGGCCCAGTTCGTCGGCGTCAGTCAGCAAGGTTCTGCTGGGGTCGGTTTTGCTGGTCATGACATGATTTCTCCGCCACAGACGGGAATGGATTGGCCGGTGATGGCAGAAGCACCCGTGCTGCACAGCCAAAGCACCGTGTCGGCGACCTCCAAGGGCTGCACCAGTTGGCCTTGGGGGTTGCCTGCGGCAAACCCGGCTCGCGCGGCATCGGCGCTGCGGCCGGTTTTTTGCATGACGTTGTGGATGCTGTCGTTCAGCAATTCGGTGTCCGTGTAGCCAGGGCACACGGCGTTGACGGTGATGCCTTTCTTCGCCACTTCCAGCGCCAGCGCCCGGGTCAGCCCGATGACACCGTGTTTGGCAGCGCAGTAGGCGCTCACATAAGCGTAGCCGGTCAGGCCGGCAGTGCTGGCCATATTCACCACGCGGCCCCATCCAGCCTGCAACATGTCAGGCAGTGCG
>JBBKVN010000056.1:0-6318 GCA_037968455.1 Rhodoferax sp. | reverse complement strand
ATCAAGGGCAACAAGATGTGGATTTCTGCCGGAGAACATGAGTTGACCGAGAACATTGTTCATTTGGTGCTGGCAAAGATTCCGGGGCCGGACGGCAAGTTGGTGCCAGGAACCAAGGGCATCTCCCTCTTCATCGTGCCCAAAAAGATGGTGAATGAGAAGGGCGAGTTGACCGGTGAGCGCAATGACGTGGCCCTGGCCGGCTTGAACCACAAGCTGGGCTGGCGCGGCACGACCAACACCATGCTGAATTTTGGCGAGGGCAAGTACCCCGTCACCAGTGTCAGTCAAGGGCTGGACGGCCAAGGCGCGGGGGCGGTGGGCTACTTGGTCGGGCAACCGGGCAAGGGCTTGCAGTGCATGTTCCACATGATGAATGGCGCTCGTATTGCAGTGGGCATTGGTGCCACGATGCTAGGCATGGCGGGCTACTACGCCTCGCTGGAGTATGCCAAGGGGCGGCCACAAGGGCGGCCCATCAGTGCCGGTGGCAAAGATGCAGCGCAACCGCAGGTTCGAATCATTGAGCACGCCGATGTCAAACGCATGTTGCTGGCGCAAAAGTCGTATTGCGAGGGCGCCCTGGCCCTGGCCTTGTATTGCGCCCGCCTGGTGGATGAGCAACACACAGGCACCGCAGAGGCTGCCGACGAAGCGCGCTTGTTGCTGGAGGTGTTGACACCAATCGTTAAAAGCTGGCCCAGCGAGTGGTGCCTGGAGGCCAATTCATTGGCTATTCAAGTGCACGGTGGCTATGGCTACACGCGCGACTTCCCGGTGGAGCAGTATTGGCGCGACAACCGGCTGAACATGATTCACGAAGGCACCCACGGCATTCAGGCATTGGACCTGCTGGGGCGCAAGGTGTTGATGGAAAACGGCAGAGGCTTTGCCTTGTTGGCGGGGCGCATGACCGCGACGGCAAAGCGCGCTCAATTGGTGCCGGAGTTGGCCCCTCATGCCGAGGCTTTGACGCGGGCCTTGAAACGGGTGATTCATGCGACGCAAGCCGCGTGGTCCACCGGCGTGCCGGGCGATGCGCTGGCCAATGCTGTGCCTTATATGCAGGCCTTTGGCCACACCGTGCTGGCCTGGATCTGGCTGGACGTTGCCCTGACTGCATTGCAGGAAGATGCTATGCAATCTGTAGCGGCTTGCACTGGTCGAATAAGGGCTACAGCCTATTTTTACCACTATGAGTTGCCCAAGGTAGAGGCTTGGCTAAAGGTGGTTGAAAACCGCGATAGCACCTGCGCCGACATGCCTGAAGAGGCATTCTGACGGGGTGGGGCAGCGTCGGTCTGACGCTGCCTTCTTTTCTTCTTGCACGGTGTCGCGGGTGCTTCCGGGCGCCCCGCCACAAAACCACGTCGCCCACATCGCTCCCCTGTCAGGGGGCGTGCATCTTTTCCTCTTTTCTCCATATTTCACTAAAATTTGACACATAAGCTGTTGGGTGCATGATGTTTGTCAAGGTTGGACGCGCGACACGCTGGCTGAATTGACCCAGGCTAGAAAGAATAGGCCGTCGTGCGGCCGAGGTCACCCGCTACATTGGGAGCAAAAGCAAGAAGGAGGGCGATTTGGGGGTATTTGGGAAGTTCTTCGACGGTTTCCGGACCCTGGTTGGGATCCGCCAAGTGCGGCAGTTGGCGCCTGCCAGGGAGAAACCTTCGGTGGGCAGCAGTTTGGTGCGGGACCAGCTGCGCCTTCGTGTGAAATACGCGTTGGATGACGAGTTGTGGCGCTGGCTCGCATCCAAGGGTTGGCGGCCCATGCCTCTGCACAACAATCGACGACGATACAAGGTGGTGCCAGAGAAAGTGTTCATCAAACTGGCGGGCGCTGATCTCGCTGAGCGCGAGGAACTCGACGCCCGGTTGAGCAAATTTGCAACCCTTGAATCCGACGGCCCTGCGCCCACCGAGTGAGCCAAAGTGCTGCAACGCTGGTCTAACGCGTGGACGATTCGCTTGAATCAACCCGCTTATCACCCACGGGACATGATGTGACCCCCAATCCCAAGACAATGAGTTTTTGACAACTCACCATAAAGGGACGCTCACATGGCACGCACGATTCAACAGCTTTTCGACCTCACCGGCAAGACCGCACTGGTCACCGGCGGCTCGCGTGGTCTGGGCTTGCAAATGGCGCATGCGCTGGGCGAAGCCGGTGCCAAGGTGATGATCACCTCACGCAAGGCCGAAGACTTGGAACAGGCTGTGGCTCAACTTCAAGCGGCCGGTATTGATGCTCGCTGGGTCGCGGCCGACTGCGCCAAAGAAACCGAAATTCACCGGCTGGCCGATGAAACCCTGCAGCGCATGGGCGATGTCGACATTTTGGTCAACAACGCCGGCGCTGCGTGGGGCGCACCCGCTGAAGACCACCCAATTGACGCCTGGGACAAGGTCATGAACCTGAATGTGCGAGGCTACTTTTTGCTGAGCCAGGTCATTGCCAAGCGCAGCATGATTGCCCGCCGCTCGGGTCGCATCATCAATGTGGCGTCCATTGCCGGTTTGGGTGGCAACCCTGAGGGCATGACGACGATTGCTTACAACACCTCTAAAGGTGCCGTGATCAACTTCACCCGCACGCTGGGCGCGGAATGGGGCAAGTACAACATCAACGTGAACGCCATTTGCCCAGGCTTCTTCCCCAGCAAAATGACCATGGGAACCTTGGCCGCCTTGGGCGAAGAAAAGCTGGCCGCCTCCGCCCCGCTCAAACGCTTGGGCGACGACGAAGACCTGAAAGGGCTGTGCCTGTTGTTCGCCTCTGATGCGGGCAAGCACATCACCGGCCAGTGGCTGGCGGTGGATGGTGGAGTCAGCGTGGTCACAGGCGGCTAAGCTTGGTAGATCAACCGTTGCTGTGTTGGCAACGGCTTTGCGGGCCGAGGCGGGTGGCTTCATCTGAGAAATGAAGGAAGCACTCGTCACCGGCTGGCGTGAATTACCTTTTGAGGCAGCTATGAAATTTGGTGTGGAAATTCCCTTTGTTGAACACTTGGGGTTTGAACTGACGTTGTTCGAGGGGGGCTTGTCTGAGATCACCTTTGATCCCAAGCCTGAGCACTTGAACTCGTTCAACGTCACGCATGGCGGGGCGCTTATGACTTTGCTGGATGTCACGATGGCCGTGGCGGCGCGCAGCGTACAGCCCGACATGGGCGCAGTCACCATCGAAATGAAAACCAGCTTCATGCAGCCCGCCCGCGGCGCCTTGGTTGGCAAAGGCCGCTTGATGCACCGTACCGCCACCATGGCTTTCACCGAAGGCACGATTTTTGATGAGGCAGGGCGCGCTTGCGCGCACGCCACTGGCACGTTTAAATTTGTCAGGCGTTTGCCCACCGGGCCCAAAAGCAGCCACCCTTTGAACGTGCGCCCCGATGACGCGGCGTCCGTGATCTCAACCGACTAATAACCACCAAGGAGACTTATATGCCCCGCAACCAACAAATCCACCTCGACAACCGCCCTGACGGAGAGGCCGTGGCCAGCAACTTCAAATTAGTGGCCAGCGAAACGCCACCTCTGCAAGACGGACAGGTTTTGGTTCGGCACCACTTCCTGAGCCTGGACCCTTACATGCGCGGTCGCATGAACGATGCCAAGAGCTACGCCATGCCGCAGGCCTTGGGCGAAACCATGGGGGGAGGCACGGTGGGCGAGGTGGTCGAATCGAAGAACGAGCGCTTCGCGGTCGGCGACAAGGTCGTGGGCATGGGCGGCTGGCAGGAGTACAGCGTGGTTGATGCCAATCAGGTGGGCGCTTTGCGCAAGGTGGATACCACCCATGTGTCGTTGAGCGCGTATTTGGGCGCCGTGGGCATGCCCGGAGTGACGGCGTGGTACGGCTTGGTCAAGATCATTGCACCCCAGGCGGGTGAAACCATGGTTATCAGCGCCGCCACGGGTGCGGTGGGCAGTGCTTTTGCAGCCCTGTCCAAAGCGCGAGGCTGTCGCACAGTGGGCATTGCCGGCGGACCTGAGAAGTGCAAGTACGCGGTGGATGAACTAGGTTACGACGCTTGCATCGACTACAAAGTTCACGCCGATGCAGTGTCCCTGGCCAAAGCCCTTAACGAGGCTTGTCCAAAAGGCATTGATGGTTACTTTGAAAACGTCGGCGGCATGGTGCTGGACGCGGTGCTGACCCGAATGAACGCGTTCGGGCGAATTTCCGTGTGCGGAATGATTGCAGGCTATGACGGTGCACCGCTGCCGCTGACCTACCCCGCTTTGATTTTGGTGAACCGCTTGAAGGTGCAAGGGTTCATTGTCAGTGAGCACATGGAAATATGGCCTGAAGCACTCAAGGAGCTGGGCATGCTGGTGGCCACTGGCAAGCTCAAACCCCGGGAGTCGATTGCACTCGGCATCGAAGCGGCGCCAGAGGCTTTCCTGGGCCTGCTGAAAGGCCGAAATTTTGGCAAACAATTGGTCAAGCTGGTTTAAGGACAAGGGAAATCCTATGTCAGACCTCATTCTTCATCACTACCCCACATCACCTTTCTCGGAAAAAATCCGGTTGGTGCTGGGCTACAAAAAGCTGGCCTGGAAGTCGGTCATCATCCCGTCCATCATGCCCAAGCCGGATGTGCAGGCTTTGACGGGCGGCTACCGCAAGACACCGTTCCTGCAAATCGGCTCTGACATTTACTGCGACAGTGCGCTGATTTGCGACGTGCTGGAGCACCTGCAGCCAGAGCCAGCGCTGTATCCGACCTCTCACAAAGGCCTGGCCAGAGTGCTGGCGCAGTGGGCAGACAGCACCTTGTTCTGGACGGCCATGGCGTACAACCTGCAGCCCAAGGGGGCGGCCGCCCTGTTCAGTGGCGTCCCTCCTGAGGCCGCCCAGGCCTTTGGCGCAGACCGTGCGGCCATGACGGCCGGGATGACTCGCTTGCGCGCTTTGGACGCCAGCGCCGCCTACAAATCATATTTGCGCCGGCTGGCCAACATGCTGGAAGGCCAGGACTACTTGCTAGGCGATGCGCCCTGCTTGGCGGACTTCTCGGCCTATCACCCGCTGTGGTTCACCCGCCACCGCGTGACGGTGCTGGCCGATATTCTGGAGGCAACTCCCTCTGTTCTGGCCTGGATGGACCGCATGGCTGCCATTGGCTCTGGCCAAATGAGCAAGATGTCTGCTACTGAATCAATAGCTGTTTGCGCAGGTGCGACGGGCGCTAGCATGCTAAATGACACTACATATCAGGATGAACACGGCATTCCACTGGGCAGCCACGTGACCGTGACAGCGGAGAGTTTTGGGGCTGAAGCCACCGAAGGTGAGCTGGTAGCGGCCACTCGAATGCACTACACACTGCGGCGCCAAGACGAGCGGGCCGGCACGGTGCAGGTCCACTTTCCGCGCATTGGTTATGTTCTCAAGGCCGTGATTGCCCCATGAGCGCAGGCAGAACGATGACTTGGGCATGGTGTGCTTTTGACGAACTGACCCCGACCGCTCTGTATGAACTCCTGCAACTGCGCAGCGAAGTCTTCGTGGTCGAACAAAACTGCGTCTTCCTGGATCTGGATGGCTCTGATTCGATTGCCCTGCATTTGCTGGGGCGCGAGGAGGGGGGCGATGGGACCCTGCTGGCCTATGCCCGTTGCTTTTTACCCGGCGTCAAGTTTCCCGAGGCCAGTATTGGCCGGGTGACCACCCGGCCCAACGCGCGCGGAAATGGCTTGGGCCATGAATTGATCGCCGAGGCGGTGGCCGCACTTTGCAGGCATTGGGGCTCGCAGCCCATTCGCATTGGCGCCCAGGCCCGGTTGGCCAGTTACTACGCCCGGCACAGTTTTGTCGATGTGGGCAAACCCTATCTGGAAGATGGCATTGAGCATATCGAGATGCTCTGGACCCCTAACATTGGAACTAAATCGAGATGAATGAGTTCAAGAACAAAACTGCCGTACTAACTGGTGCCGGCTCTGGCTTTGGCCTGGAGTGCGCCCGCATTGGCGCTGCATTGGGCATGAACCTGGTGCTGGTGGATGTGCAGCAAGACGCGCTCGACAAGGTCACTCAAGAGTTAACCGCGGCAGGCGCTGCGGTGTTGGCGGTTCGGGCCGATGTGTCCAAGGCCGCTGAAATGGACGCCCTTGGCGCCGCCGTTAAGGCGCGTTTTGGCGCCCCCCACTTTGTGTTCAATAACGCCGGTGTGGGTGCGGGGGGCCTGATTTGGGAAAGCTCCGCGGCTGACTGGGAGTGGGTGTTGGGCGTCAACGTGATGGGGGTGGCCCACGGCGTTCGCGTGTTCACCCCCATGATGCTGGAGGCCGCCCGGCAGGA
>JBBKVN010000055.1:0-2948 GCA_037968455.1 Rhodoferax sp. | reverse complement strand
CGGTGTTGGCTTGGGCCAAGGCGTGGAGCGATCGCGATGTGAACGCCTACCTGGCGACTTACACGCCTGACTTCACGGGCTACCGCAGTGACAAATCTGCGCGCTCTCACTCCGCGTGGGCGCAAGAGCGGCGCGAGCGCATTGAAGGCCGCCAGCACATTGCGGTGGATGTGAAAGATTTGAAGCTGCAACCACAAGGTACGTCCATGACGGTCACGTTTGAGCAGCTGTACAGCAGCGACGGCCCAACGAACCGCATGCGCAAACGACTGGTGCTAGTGGCGGTGAACGGCCAGTGGCTGATTCAGAGCGAAGGATCCGCCCCCTGACTGGGGCAGAGGAACGGGCCATGAGCAATTCGATTTTTAACAACTGGGCGCCTGAACACACCCGGGACTGGAACCAGCGGCCCCTGAACCTGGCCCACAGGCTACACAACAACCCACTGTTCAGCGCGGAAACACTGGCGAAGTTGATTGAGTCGTACCCCCGCTCGGGCTACGCGTTGGTGCACACCAGCCAGGGCAACGATGGCACTCGTCGCTGGCGCGAGGGGGACATGACGGGGGTGGACGGGCAGCAGGTGCTGGACACGATTCAAAACGGCAGCATGTGGCTGAACCTGCGTGACGTAGGCCAACATGACCGGCGCTACGGCGCGCTGCTGGAGGCCGCCTACGCGGAAATGGCGGCGCAGGTGCCGGGCTTTGAGCCCCAGGCGTTGAAGATGGGCATTTTGATTTCATCGCCCCTGGCCCGGGTGCATTACCACTGCGACTTGCCGGGACAGGCGCTGTGGCAAATTAGCGGGCGCAAGCGGGTCTATGTGTACCCGCCGCAACCGCCGTTTCTGCGGCCGCAAGCGCTGGAGGACATTGCCCTGTCAGGCTTTGAATTCAAGCTCGGTTACCAATCTGAGTTTGACGCGCAGGCCGAGGTGATTGAGCTGGAGCCAGGGCATATGCTGACCTGGCCACTGAATTCACCACACCGCATAGAAAACCACGACTGCCTGAACCTTTCGGTGACCACAGAGCACTGGACGCCAGAGAACCGGCGCCTGCAAAAGGTGAACCTGGCGAATGCGGTGCTGCGCCACCACCTGAAATACACCGCACAAAGCCGGTCCACTCAAGGCGTGGCGTACGTCGGCAAAGTGCTATTGCAGGCGGCTTGGCGGCGCAGCCCCTGGGCGGCCCACACGCAACAAGCACACCGGCCGGTGGAGTTCAAGCTGAAGCCTGGAGCGCCAGGCGAACTGATCGACCTGCCTGCCAGCCTCCGATGAGGACAATGATTCAGGGTCCGCAGTACGTAGTGGACGTCAGTACTGAAGTTGGCCCGTTTCTGGAGCGTTGGTGCCATTTGCTGCAACCCGGTGATTCGCCCTTTCATGGCCTGGCCTGGATGCAGGCCTGGTACGCCACGCTAGGCACTGCGAACGGACACAGCCCGTTGTTGGTGGGCGTGCGCCGCGCCGACACCCATGAAGACGTGATGCTGCTGCCGCTGAGTTGTCGACGGCAGGGATTGTGGTCGGTTCTGGAGTTCGCAGACAGCACCGTGATTGACTACACATCGGCTTTGGTGGCGCCGCATTGGGCCGGCACAGACACGAGCCTCGCCGGGCAGGAGCGCCAGGCGAGCCAGCTGTGGGGCTGCGTGAAAAAGGCGCTGAGTCACCATGATGTCTGGCGTTTGAACAAAATGCTGGCCCAGCCCCTGCATGAAAACGCAGTGCGAGCCAATCCACTGCAACTGGCCTTGGGCGAGCGGCTACAAACATGCCAGATGTTTGGCAACGCGTTTCATGTGGACGGCACTTGGGACGAGTGGCGCCACAGCCTGGACAAGCGGGTGCGCAAGGATCTTGAGCGCTCGTGGCGGGTATTCACCCGCAGCGACGAGGCGCGGTTTGAACACGTAACCGATGCCCATGCAGCCCAGCAGCTGTTTGCCACGCTGGAAGCGCAGCAATCTCGCCGCATGAAAGAGGTGGGCGCCCCCTATGTGCTGGACCAGCCGGCCTACCGCGCGTTTTACGGGCAGGCGCTGCGAGACGGCTTGGCAAACGGCGAAGTTGTTTTGACAGCGCTGCGAGATGGAGACCAAGTGGTGGCTGCGCAACTGGGCGTGACCAACGGCCAACGTTACGTTGCACTGCGCGTAAGCACAGGGGGTGAGGCTTGGAAATCCTGCTCACCGGGACGATTGCTGGATGTGTACACGGTCCGCCTCACGCTCGAGCGGGGTCTGCGGTGGTTTGACTTGGGCATTGGCGACTACCAACACAAGCAGATGTTTCATGTGGACCACATTGCGCTACTCGATGGCTGTGAAGCCCTGTCGTGGCGCGGCCTTCCGTTGGTGTGGCTCTGGCGCGTTCGCCGGGCCATGAAACGACAAGGCTGGCTGGTGGCACTGGTCAGACGCCTGAAGCGCCAGGGAAGAATCAGCGCCCCTGCGCTTTAGCGACGCCGGGCGGCCAAAGCGTGGCGCAACTCAGGCGCAAACACCAGCGCTGCGGCCAGCGCGTAGCTTATTAGCCCTACGGCGCTACCCAGTAGCAGACTGGCCCAAGTGGATGATTGGCCCAGAAAACTCATGGCCATCACCATGGCGGCGGTGGCCAAAGTGACTTTGAAAGTGGCGGCCCACGGCCAGAAAAAACCCTGGTATCTGCGAGCCCAGTGCATGCTCAGAGCCAGCGTCAACAGCGAGCCGACGGCCTGTCCGATGACGGCTCCCGGCAAGCCGTAGTAGAGTAGTCCGACCAGTGAAGCTACCACGCAGAGCCCGATTTCAACAACATCAATGATGGCCACTCGCCGCAGGTGACGCTCCAGCACCATGAACTGGTCGGTCACATGCATGTGCAGGTTGCGCACCATGCCGGCCACCACCGACAAGCCGAGTAGCTGGGCGGCAGTTTCACGGTATTCATCAGC
>JBBKVN010000054.1:0-3324 GCA_037968455.1 Rhodoferax sp. | reverse complement strand
CCCAAGCGTTCCAGCGCTTCTCCCAGGGCTTCGAACAAGGCGGGAGTTTTGTCGGTTTTGGGGTTGCCAATGATGACGCTTTTACCGCCGCCAATGGGCAGACCGGCCACGGCGTTTTTGTAAGTCATGCCGCGCGACAGACGTAACACATCGTTCACCGCCAGCGCTTCGCTGGCATAGTTCCACATGCGGCAACCGCCCATGGCCGGGCCAAGGTTGGTGTTGTGGACGGCCACGATGCCTTTGAGGCCCGATTTGGGTTCCGAGACGAACACCACTTGCTCGTGGTCGTCAAAATTCAATTCGTTGAAGATGAAGCTGGTCATCAAAGTTCTCCGCGCAGAGGACACGCAACCGCACGGGTGGCACGGGGGAGCGTCATTCCACTTTATTTGGGTTAAAGGTCAGTGGGTGAAGCAGGCACTGGGCATCAGGATCGCTGGCGGCCACAGAGCAAGCGGTGAGAGCCTCACCACGTGGGAGTATAAAACGCCCATAAAAAAACCCTGCAACCGAAGCCGCAAGGGAAAGTCAGGATTTTTTGTACCAACCCGAGACGCCGGTCAGGCCCCAATCAAGGGGCCCGTCGAGTCAGGTCTTGTTTTTCATGGAACAGGTGTTAAAGCCCAGCAGGGCATAGGGCGGGCACCAGCCAATGACGCCGGTGGCCAAGGGCACGATACCCAGCCAGCCCCACACGCCAATATATCCCGTCAAAGTGAGCCCAATCAAAACCAGACCCATCACAATTCGCATCACGCGGTCAGCGCCGCCCACATTCAGTTTCATGATTCACTCCTTGAAGTTTGTTGATGGATCGATTGAACGCGTTTGTGTGCGATAAGTCTGTGACCAAAGTCACCCAAGGCCTCAAGCCACGCCGAACTCAGGTGGAAAGCGTGGCAGCCAATTCTCGCAGGGCGGCGCCGTTGGTGATCTCAATCTGCTCCCGCCCCAACGTCACCCAGCCGTCGCGCTCGAACCGGCGCAACAAGCGGGTCACGATTTCACGCACCGTGCCCAACTCGTCGGCCAACGTCTGGTGGGTCACCGCCAAGTGATGGCCATGGCCAAGCAGTGCCGCCGCCAGCCGGCGGTCCAGCTTGTGAAACGCCACCGCATCCACCAGGCTGGTGAGGTCAGCCATGCGCTCGGCAAACAGGCCCAGCACTTCGTTGCGAAAAGCCGGGTTGTCCAACCAGCGGTTGAAAGCGGCGGGTGGAATCACGATCAGGGCGCTGGGCTTGGTCGTCACGCCATGCGCAGAGAGCGGCTGGGTTCTGAAAAGACAAGCCGACGACACCAGGCACAGCTCGCCCGGGCCCACGCGGTACAACTCCAGTGAGCGCCCGTCGCCCGAGCTGCGAGACACTTTGATCTCGCCCGCCAGCACCAGCGGAAAGCCCTGACACGGCGTGTTCTCGCTGAACAACTCGGTGCCAGCCGGCACCTGCACTGGCACAGCGGCCACGCCCAGCTCAGACAAAGGCGGCTGAACCTGCGCAAGCGCCGGATACAGCGAGGTCAGTGCGTCGGGGGTCAGGGGCATGAGACTGGGCAGGAAGTCATGTGCAAAGTTTACAAGGTATTGGGCTATGGCCTTTATAAAGCCTACGCAGATCGCTATATTTTCAGTAGCGTTTGTCTGCGCTTGAGGCGCAAGGCCGGTGACTGACTTAAGTCAAGCCGTCATACCGGTTAGGCGCTAAATTAGACAATGATCGTCTTATCGCACCCATCGCCCAAGGAGCACCCATGAACTCGACACCCCCGACTGCGCCTAGCTACAGCTTCAGCGCCACCCTGCCCGACACGGACTTTTCCCAAGCGGTGGCGCGCGTGACCGAGGCGCTCAAGGCAGAGGGTTTTGGAGTGCTCACCGAGATTGATATTCAGGCCACGTTGAAAGCCAAGTTGGACGTTGACGTGCGGCCCTACCGGATTTTGGGGGCCTGCAACCCGCCGCTCGCCCATCGCGCGTTGACCGCTGAGCCAGACATTGGCTTGCTCTTGCCCTGCAACGTGACGGTGCGGCAGGAGGAAAACGGCTCCCTCATGGTGGGCTTCATGGACCCGGTGGCCGTGATGCAGATGACAAGCAACCCGGAGGTGGCCCAGGTCGCCCAAGAGGTTCGCGAGCGCTTGATTCGCGTGAAGGCCGCCTTGGCCTGACTCGCGACCCAGGCCGACGGGTGTAGGTGATGCAAAGGCTGGCGTCGGCGATGATGGGGTCCATCACTGAACAAACCCTTTTGAGGACCCCATGACGCTGGAACACGACATTGAACGCCTGGCTTTGCAGGAAGAGCGGCTGCGCTTTGCCCGGTTTGACAAGGCCACCGCCTGGCAACTGGGCTGCCTGCTCAAAACGCAGGCCGAGGCTCGTAACCTGCCTCTGACGATTGATATTTGGCTGGGCGGCGAAGCCGTGTTTTTTCACGCCATGGACGGCACCACGCCCCTGAATGCGGACTGGGCCCGGCGCAAGCGAAACACCGTGAACCTGATGCAGCGCAGCTCGTATGCCGTGGGCCGCTCCAACTTGCTTAAAAACCAAACTCTTGAAGGGATGCTGGGGCTGGCGACACGCGACCATGCCGACCACGGCGGCTGTTTTCCAATTCGGGTGAATGGCGTGGGCGGCTGTGTGGGCACGGTCACCATCTCCGGCGCGCCGCAACGCGACGACCACAACTTGGTGGTGGAAGTGCTGGCGGAGTTGTGCGGCGTTACGCTGCAAGACGTGGCGCTGACTTAACTCAGGAGCAGGCCGGGGCGGGAACCGGTCCATTCAATGGGTTTTCGCATTTTTATAAGAAAACAGCCTCTAGCGATCTAGGGGTATGCGGAAGCCGCTATTTATTCGATAGCATTTATCGTCAGCCATTAAGCCGCATGGCCAGCCAAGTCGTCCAGAATGGGGCAGTCCGGACGGTCGTCGCCATGGCAATGGGTCAGCAAGCCCCCAAGCGTACGTTGCATGGCCTGCATGGCTTCAATGCGTTGGCTCAGCTCATCGACATGCTTTTGCGCAATGCGTTTGACACTGGCGCTGGCGCGCTTGCGGTTGTGCCACAGGTCCACCAACTCGGCAATTTCCGCCATTGAAAAACCGAGGTCCCGCCCGCGCCGGATGAACTGCAGGGTGCGCACATCGGCCTCGGTGTACTGGCGGTAGCCGCTGTCGGTGCGCGCCACGCCGGGTAGCAAGCCCAGCGACTCGTAATGCCGCACCATCTTGGCGGACACATTGGACAGGCGCGCGGCCACCCCGATCACCACCGGCCAGGCCATCGCGCCCAGGTCCGAGACGGTAGTTTTCAT